>JBHIBY010000084.1:0-9517 GCA_046759305.1 Anaerolineales bacterium | reverse complement strand
GGGAACGCCTGATCGACTCCCGCGTCCTCAAGGAGTTGAGGCCGGGTCCGATCCAGGAAGTGGCTAGGCGGGCCGGTTGCTGCTACGTGATGCGCTGGATTCTCCCGACGACCGCTCCCGCCGCTATGGTGAAACATAGATACAGGTAACAGTAAAACCAAGCATGACTCTGGATCGGCAAGAAAATCATGGGCGGCTCCTCTAGTGGGTCCTCCAGCCAGCCAAGCTCGCGGCGCGACATCGCGGCCGGATCCCAGCTAATCGAAGTTTAGTCGGCGTTTGTTGAACGACGCCCTCACTCTTCCAGCAGATAGTGATCAAAGAATCCGAGGACGCGCTCCTCATATTGCTCCGGCAGCGCGGTGTCGAATTCTGTGTGGCCGAGCTCGGGCTCGTACCACAGTTCTTTCGGCTCCCCTGCTGCATCGTGCAGCAGCTGCCCACTCTCAACCGAAATCTTGGTATCCGCACCGCCTTGAAGCAGCAGGACCGGGCGCGGGCTCAGCTCGCTGACCCAAGTCTTGGCGCTGACTCCCGCCGAGTCAAACCCCACCTCCTTTTCGGCCCAGAAGACGATGGCCGGCGCGAAGGGGAACGAAGGTAGCCCGGTGAAGTACTCGATGGAGGTCGCTACTGTGTCGTCCAAAGAGGAGAAGGCGCTGTGGGCCACGATCGCCCGGATGTTCTCGTTTTGCGCAGCATACTGGATGACCAGCGAGCCCCCCATCGAATTGCCGAGGATGCCGATCCGGTTCGGGTCGACTTCACCGCGCGTGAGCAGGTACCGGTACCACGCCTCCAGATCCTGCATCTCGTTGAAGCCGAAGGAGATCACTTCGCCGTCGCTCAGATCGTGTGCCCGGACGGACGTCAGCAGCACGCCATAACCGTGCTTGTTGAGCATTGCAGCTTCCTCCAGCAACTCTCTGCGGTCTGACGTGTATCCATGCTGGGCCATGATCGCGGCGCCGTTCCGCGAAGGGACGTACCAGCCGACCAGCCTCAAGCCATCTGGGGTCGTAACGCTTACATCTTCGTAGGCCAGCCCGAAGTCGGCCGGAGTCTGATCGATCGCCTCCCGCTCGCCAATGGGATGGGTGACCAGATCGTGTGCCTGTGAGCGGCTCACGACCATCAATCCCACGAACAGGATGACAAGCACAGATCCGGCTATCCCTACTGCAACCTTCTGCCATCGTTTCACCTTCCACCTCCAGGATCGCGATCCTCGACAAACCTAGCAAACGCCCGTTAGGCGATTGTCTGGTCGGCCGTCTTCTGATCGTTATGATGCGTTTTGTGGATTCGCGGCGGCTTTCTCCGCCAGGCTAATCAGTCAAATACTGGATTCGCTCCATCAGCTCGAATAGCTCTCCTACTTTCTGGATGTCTTGCTTTAGCTGCTGTCGACTATCCACTTCGTTCGAGCCGACCCATTCACTCAATCGTTCTTCTATTTGGCGCTGTTGCTCGGCCGTTTCGCGTTGGCGTAATGTGATGCCAATCGCAAGACAGATGGAGCCGGCGAGGGCAAGTAGTGCCGGTAAAGCAGGCAGTAGCGCGGTCATGGTCTTGTATCCTTCCACTCTTCGTCTGATCTGGACCATCTAGGAAAATGGGTTGGTCATCTGTCATACAGTACCTCCTTGAGATTCGGAGAGCTGGGGCATGATTAGGTTCCTATCCAGAGTTCTTTGAGATAGAAATGGACCAGTGTTTAGACGAGCGAGCCTTCTGTTTCGGGCTTCAGGTGTCTTTAGCTTGGCCATAGAGGTCTGCTCCTCCTAAGTGTCTATTTCGGCAATTGGAGACTCGCTCAGATGCACTGTAGCCTCCTGCCGTTATCCGTTCGTCATCAGAAACGTTACTGTTTATGAGGCATCAAGGAGATAGAAAGTGCCCCCGGCGGCTGATCGGGGGCTTTCTATGCTATCTGAGTCGTTCGGGAAACGCCTGAGGCTAACCGCCGATGCGGTGCAAACTTTCGGCGGCCTCGACCGTCATGGGGATCTTCACCGAGATGCGCGTACCCTGGCCGCGAGTCGAGTCGATCTTCAAAATGCCGTGTACCATCTCAGCACGTTCATGTAGGTTCACCATGCCCAGGCTTCCGCGTTGCTCGTAATTGTCCTGGACTTCCCCCACGTCGAACCCAACCCCATTATCCTCAATCTCGAGTAGGGCCATTTGTCCGTCAGGTTTCAGCCGTATCCAGATGTGCTCCGCGCGAGCATGCTTGCGGGCATTATTCACGGCTTCTTCGACGATGAAGAACATAACGCCCTGCGTGCCAACTTCCAAGGCGCTCTCGATCTGCGGATCGACATCGACATGAACCGTCTGATTGTGCGTCTCGTCAAACTTGCGAGATAGGTCCTTCAAAGCGGCTCTCAGTCCCTCCGATTCCAGGATAAGGGGTCTTAGGGTAAAGAGCATCTGGCGGATCTCTTTCGAAGTTCTTCGAGCTAATTCCTCAATTTTGTAGAGCTCGTCCGACGCACGCTTTGCATCCCGTTGCACTAATCGGCGCGCGAAGTTGACTCGCATTGCGATGGCCCCGATGGATTGCGCCGGCCCATCGTGTAGATCGCGCGCGAGCTTATTGCGTGCCTCTTCCTGGATCTCGGCCATACGTTCCTTTTCTTGCTCCAATTGGCTGTACAGGCGGGCATTCTGCAGCGCAACGATGGCTTGTTGTGCAATTGATTCAAGGATCTCAAGCCCCTCCTCGGTCATATAGTCTTGCTGAGGGTGAGCAAAGAGCATGAGGCCATAGACCTCCAATCCGACCACCAGGGGAATGCAAACCGCAACGCTGCATTTCCTTAGCGCGAGCAATCGCCCCAGCTCGGGATCGGACGCAGGATCCGCAATGGCTTCCAGCTGACCCGTCGACATGGCTTTCTCCACCACGCCGACACGGCCTGGAATATTGGTGTTCAGATCCGCCCTCATGAATCCACGCTCCGAGACCACCTGTAGATCCTCGCCATCGTACAGGAGCAATGCGCTGACCAATCCCCCGGCTTCCGCGTCAGTCAGTGCATTGGTGGCGAGATCGAGCGCCATGTCCATCACGCGCTCGTAGTTGAGAGCCGCGTTGAGCGCGGCGGTTCCGCGCAACACCGTACGCAGCTTACCTATTTCCGCCTCAAGGCGCCTGATGCGATCCTCCGCCATCATCGGAGCTGCGGCAACTGTCTGCTGCTCGTCCCCAGTCAGGATCTGGTTGATGGAATCAAGGACACCCAACTAGCATTCCCTCTCTTCAGCTTGTTCTCTTGCCCTGTAAGAATCAAGAGACCACCGTATTCATTGCAGGAATTCGACCAGAATCACATAACCTCTGGCCGAGGCACACCCCAAACTACAGTATCAGTAAATTTGCCCCCTACCCCCCTTACAGTTGCCCTACAGACCGAGTTTAGCTTAAATCGCTGCTCTGCTTGTCAACCGATTCTGCGAAAGGTATGATTGCCGGAATGGCGAAAGGATTCATTCTAGCCCCCTCGATCCTGTCAGCCGATTTCCTGCACCTAGAAGACGCTATTCAAGTCGCCGAGCAATCTGGCGCGGATTGGATCCACGTCGACGTGATGGATGGCCACTTCGTGCCCAACATCACCATGGGACCTGTGGTGGTGCAGGCGATGCGGCAGGCGACCAGCTTGCCGCTCGACGTGCATTTGATGATCGAGAATCCTCAGCGCTATCTCGAAGACTTTGTGAAGGCCGGCGCCGATTCGCTCTCGGTGCACGCGGAAGCGGTTGAAGACCTGGCACAGATCGTGAGCGCTATTCAAGGCCTCGGCGTGCGAACGGGAGTGGCGATCAGCCCCGGTACACCGGCCGATCGAGCCCTGGAAGTACTCGATCGTATTGATCTCATGCTCGTGATGACGGTGAAACCTGGTTTCTCCGGGCAATCTTTCATGCCGGAGCCACTGCAAGAGGTCGAGAAGCTTCGGGATTTGAAATTAGGCAACCGGATGCAGGCGTTGATCCAGGTGGACGGGGGCATTGACGCTGTAACTGCGCCCCTTGCAGCGCAAGCCGGAGCGGAGGTGTTCGTTTCAGCCAGCGCGATATTCGGCCATGAGCAGGGAATCGCGGCTGGAATTGAGTCCATCCGTAACTCACTCGATTCTTTGGACGCGCACGGGACTTGATACGAAGAAACGGGATAGCAAAAACAAAAAACCGCCGATCGGCGGTTGAGTTCTTTCCCTGCGTAAATCGACGCCTCAAGGCATTGAAAGGCGCTTGATGCACTTGGTGCAGAGCGTTTTTCGCACCAATCTTCCGTGCTCTAAGACGCGAACCCTTTGCAAGTTTGGTTTAAACTTCCTTTTGGTGGCTTTCATTGAGAAACTGCGGCTCTGACCAAATGATGTTGTCTTGCCGCAGTTTTGACAGTGTGCCATTTTGGCTTTTCTTCACTTAGCGAGTGCGGGCGCAATATTACCATAGAAGGTCCGGGCGTCCGAGAAATGAATGGGAATGAAGAATAACAAACACGGATCCATAACGATCTCCCCAAACGCCATCGCCTCCGTTGCGGCCAGGGCAGCATTGACCTCCTACGGCATTGTAGGCATGGCCTCCAAGAACATCATGGATGGGCTGGCCAACGCCATCGCACGCGATGCTCGCCATGGGGTCGACGTCTCGATCGAGGACGGTGAGATTACGGTGGATCTCTACATCATCATCGAGTACGGCACCCGCATTGCGAGCGTTTCGACAAGCGTCGCAAATACAGTGCAGTATCAAGTTGAGAAATCCATCGGTCTTCCGGTAGTGGCAGTCAACGTGCACGTTCAGGATCTGAGGGTCAGCGATCCCGAGTAAATGATCGAGCAAGGCACACGCACCTGGGACCGGCTTGCGCAGCGCTATCGCTACGTTGATGCGCGTATGCTGCTGCAATTGACCGAAGCTGGTATGACCTGGCTGCGAACCAACCACGAGACGGTCAACGCGCTCAACGTGTATCCCATCCCGGATGGTGATACAGGCACCAACATGCTGCTCACGATGGAGGCCGCCTGGAAGGAAGTGGAAGCCGTCGGAGGACGGTCCATCGGGCAGGCCTTACAGGCTTTAGCCCACGGGGCTCAAATGGGGGCAAGGGGCAACTCAGGTGTGATTCTGTCCCAGCTGTGGCGGGGCTTTGCTCGTGAATTGAATGGGGTAGATGAAATGGAAGCTCCCGCATTTGTAGCTGGATTGGCTGCAGCGCGTGACACTGCCTATCGGGGGGTCGGCCAACCCGTAGAAGGCACTATCTTGACGGTATCAAAGGAAGTGGCTGCTGCTGCTGAGGAGGCGCTGCAGAACGGTGCGGTTTCGAATCTGGATATTCTAGACCGAGTGGTTGAGGCGGCTGATGCGGCAGTGGAAAACACCCCAAACCTGTTGGACGTGCTCGCCAAAGCAGGTGTCGTAGATGCAGGCGGAAAGGGGCTGTTCTTCATCCTGGAAGGTATGCTGCGTTCCGCGACCGGGTTGGATTTAGATACCCCATCGATAATCATTGATGTCGATCCACATCTCATGGAACTGGTGGGTGATGATATTGAGGAAGGACAGGACTGGGAGGTGGTAGTCGATTTTCGACCGAGCGGAGATTTCGAGCTGAGCGCATTCACCGCCGGATTGGCTGAGATGGGGACCTCGCTTCAGATCGCTGAGGGCGACGAACTGGTGCGGATGCACATCCACGTCCCTGACAAAAGCGAATACGATCCTATCGACTACACCAAACAAATGGGCACCGTCACCAACGTAGCCATTGAAAACCTGATGGATCAGATAGCTCAAATCGAAGGTAGCACAGAAATCGAGCTGGCCGAAGTCAGCGAAGGGCAGGTTGCGGTAGTTGCTGTGGCCTCGGGAACAGGAATAGCGAAAGTTCTGGCCGACATGGGCGCAGGAGCCATCATTGAAGGCGGCCAGACGATGAATCCGAGCGCGGAGGAAATCCTCTCGGCGGTGGAAGGATTACCCACCGAGGAAATCGTGGTGCTCCCGAACAATAAGAATGTCATCATGGCTGCTCAGCAGGCAGCCAAGTTGAGTGAGAAGAACGTGCAGGTTGTGCCAACTCGCTCGATGCCGCAAGGCATCGCGGCTATGTTTTGCCTCGACCCAAACGGGGATTTGCAAGAGACGGCCGACTCGATGAACGCCGCGCTGGGCGAGGTCAAGACTGCGGAGTTGACGAGGGCCACTCGCACCACAACAATCAACGGGATCCCATGCATGGAGGGACAGATCATCGCAATTCTGGATGATGATCTGGTCGCCGCTACCGACGAACTGCTTGAAGCCGCCTTGATAGCGCTGGAGGACGCAGGGGCCAGCGCTTACGAGCTGATTACTCTTTACTGGGGCGGAGATTTGAGCGAACAGGAGGCGCAAGAAATTTCGAAAATGATCGCCGAACGCTACTCCAAACAGGAAGTTGAGCTCGTATTCGGGGGTCAACCCCACTACGACCTGATCTTTTCCATCGAGTGACGATCCACATTGTGACGGATAGCTCCGTCCGCTTTCTCGACTCAAATGCCAACCATCACGACCTGATCACTCTGGCTCCTACGACCGTACATTTGGCAAACCAAACGGTCGAAGACCGCCCCGACCTCCCACTGAGCGAGGTTCGGGATCAGTTCGAGTCCGATCCCGGAAAGACCTACGCAGATCCACCTAGCGTCGAGCAGATGATTGAGGTCTATTCTCAGCTTCAGAACAAGACCGATGAGATCGTGTCCATCCATACCTCGGCAGGGATCAACAACTCCTTCCGGAATGCGATGAAAGCCAGTGAGGGATTTCGCGGTCGTTGTGATATCCAGGTAATCGACTCCACCAGCCTATCTGCCGGTCTTGGCCTCCTTGCCAGCCGTGCGGCAGCCGCAGCAGATGCCGATAGCTCACTTGAAGATGTCGTGCGCGTAGTGCGTGGAGTGATCCCGAGGCTGTACACCGTTTTCTTTCTCGACGATCTAGCCTATCTGGAACGGAACGGCCTGGTCAGCCAGTCGCAGGCAATCCTCGGCAACATGCTCAATATTTTTCCATTCCTCACGATCGAACACGGTCGCCTGATACCTATGGAGAAGGTGCGCACCCGGATTCGGGCTCAGGAAAAGTTGATTGAGTTCGTTACGGAGTTCTCCGATATAGAGCAGCTGGGAATTCTTCACAGCACTCCAGAGCCAGACGATGAGGCGTTGTCGGTTGCCGAGCGACTCGAAGCCCTGTATCCTGACACGTCGATCAGGTACGTCAATTATGGTCCCGCCATGGCCACCTACGTTGGGCTCAACGGACTGGGACTGGTGATGCTTGAGAGTGAAGAGGAGGCGCTATAACGCTTTGAACTCCGCGATTCAGAAGCTAACCAACTACCTGAAATTGGAAACAGAGCGTGGCTACGATAACGGAGCGGTCGTCGGCGGGCTCGACAGAATGTTGGACCCCTGGAAAGAAGAAGCCCGGAACGCCGACGTCGCACCGGAACTGATCTCCATTGTGGAAGCCAGGCTGCGTGACTATCACCGGCTTTCCGCCAAGTCCCGAGAAGAAACACTGCGTGGATTGTGGAACCGGCTGCGCGCGGAATACTCCGACCTAGCGACTACGCTGGAAGGTACGGTTGCTAGCGAAGCAGCTGCAGCCGATAACGGTGGCGAGGTGGCTGCCGAGGATAGCCCTGCAGAGAAAGGCGCTGGTTCGGTCGGCGAGGCGGTCGCGGCAGGGATCAGCTCCGATATTCAAGGCGTCGTGGAAGAAAGCTCCGAGCATATCGCGATAGACAAACCTTCGTCTGAGAGCGCAGAAGCTTCCCCCAAAGCGTCAGGGCTAATCTCACCAGAAGCTGCACCGGGTGAGCCTGCTACGGCTACAGTTGAGGCTGCTCCAAGCGAAGTGGATCCAGCCTCTCTCGACTCCCCTCTGACCGATGTGCCAGGCATTGGTCCGAAGTCAGCTAACACACTGAAGAAACTCGGTCTCGAAACTTTGGGGGATTTGCTCTGGCATCTCCCTCGACGCTATGACGATTACTCGCAGCTGAAAACCATCAACCGATTGGAATTCGGCGAGGAAGTCACGATCATCGGGACGGTGGAGGAGATTTCGGTGCGTCCCGTTCGCGGGGGGAAGCTCAAACTCGTGGAGGCCACTGTCAGCGACGGTACCGGATCCATAGGGGTGACCTGGTTCAATCAGACCTGGATTGCCAACCGGCTCAAACCGGGAAAAGCGGTCGTGCTCTCTGGTGGAATCGAACAGTATTTAGGCAAGCTCACGATGAACGGTCCCGAGTGGGAACCGTTGGAGCAAAAGCAGGTCCATACCAACCGCATCGTTCCGGTCTACCCACTAACCGCGGGCGTGACAGCAAAGTGGCTGCGCAGGGTCATCAATTCGGTGGTTCAGAGCCATGCGGACCGCGTGGCCGATCCACTCCCGCCGTCTCTGCTGACCGAATCGGGTCTGATGCCATTCGGAACGGCGTTTCATCAAGTCCACTTTCCCGACAGCTGGGATCTGCTCGAGCGTGCACAGCATCGGCTGGCTTTCAATGAAATGTTCTTCCTACAGCTCGGCGTCATGCGCCAGAAAAGCGGATGGCAGGAGCTGGAAATCGATCCGATTCGAGTCGATGAGAAATGGATGGATCGCTTCCTCAGCGGGCTTCCCTACCAATTGACCGATTCACAGCAAAAAGCGCTGAAGGAAGTGCGCGCCGATCTGGAGCGGCCAAACCCGATGAATCGGCTCATTCAAGGCGATGTCGGATCCGGCAAAACGGTGATTTCTGCGGCTGCCATCGGAATGACCGCCAGCCAGGGAATGCAGTCCGCCATCATGGCTCCTACCAGCATTCTGGCGGAACAGCACTATGCGACCTTTCTCGAGCTACTCCCCGCTTCGACCGACCTACCAGCAGAAGGCATACGCCTGCTGTTGGGAGCGACACCGGAGGCGGAGAAAGCGGAAATCCGAGAGGGCCTTGAGAGCGGAAAGATCCAGGCCATCGTTGGCACTCATGCATTGCTGGAGGATCCGGTGGGCTTCGACAATCTAGGACTGGCGATAATTGATGAGCAGCATCGTTTTGGAGTATCCCAGCGGGCCAGGTTGCGAAGCAAGGGTACGAATCCGAACCTAATAGTGATGACCGCTACTCCGATACCACGCTCGCTCTCGCTAACGATTTTCGGTGATCTCGATCTCACGGTCATCGACGAGATGCCGCCGGGCCGGAAACCCGTCGAAACGCGCGTCTTTCGCCCGATCGAGCGGGCGCGTGCGCACACCTTTGTCCGTGGACAACTTGAAGCCGGGCATCAAGCCTTCATCATTTATCCGCTCGTGGAGGGCTCGGAGAAGGTGCAGGCCAAAGCGGCTGTCGATGAGCACGAGCGCCTACAGAAGAGCGCCTTTCCAGCGTATCGTCTGGGGTTGCTGCACGGCCGCCTAAAGGCAGATGAGAAAGAGCGCG
>JBHIBY010000083.1:0-9526 GCA_046759305.1 Anaerolineales bacterium | reverse complement strand
GGAAACGCTGGAAGCGTGGTACCACGCGCTACCGTGAGCTTGTGGCCCTGGGATTACCTCGGGAACGGGCCGCACTGGGGGCGCTAGGAAAGAGTCCCTGGCGGATGGCACGTTCCCCCTCAGTGAACGAAGCCCTTGATACCGCCTATTGGCGCAATCAAGGGCTGCTGAGCATCGTCGAGCGATACCGGGCACTGCGTAACGCCTGACGAACCGCCGGATGCGGACCCGCATGTCCGGTGGTGTGAGAGGGGGCGGTTAGCCGCCGCCCCCTACTCGATTATTGTGTCGAAGGAGGCAGCATGGAATATCCAGGTGACTTGAAATATACGACAAGCGATGAATGGGTGAAGGTGGAAAACGAAAGCGCCACTCTTGGAATCACGGATTTCGCTCAAGATCAATTGTCGGATATCGTCTATTTTGAAGTGGTGGTGGGGGTGGGGGACACGATCTCAAAGGGGGATGTAATTGGCATTGTGGAATCCGTGAAGGCCGCGGCGGACCTCTACTCGCCACTCTCAGGTGAGGTCACTGAGATCAACAACGACCTTCCCGATATCCCGGAGCTTGTCAACTCGGACCCATACGGTGCAGCCTGGATGGTGCGTATTCGAGTGAGCGACGTTGCTGAGATGGACGAGATGATGGACGCAGAAGCCTATCAGAAGAACACCGAGGAGAGAATCAGCTAATGGCATACATACCCCACACCGAGCAGGAACGAAGCCAGATGCTTGCGGCGATCGGAGTCGGCAGCTTGGATGAACTGTATGCCGACCTTCCTGAGCAGGCGCGATTTCCCGATTTGGAGCTTCCGGACCCGGCTTCTGAGATGGAGGTCATGGAGGAGCTGCAGCTTCTGTCCGAGGCCAATTTGCATGTTCGACAGACGAGCTGTTTCTTAGGCGCCGGCGCCTACAACCACTATGTACCTTCGGTTGTTGATCATGTGCTCCGCCGCAACGAGTTCTACACTGCTTATACGCCCTATCAGCCTGAAGTTTCTCAGGGCACGCTCCAGGCGATTTTCGAGTTCCAAAGCCTGATCACCTTTCTTACCGGAATGGAAGCCGCAAACGCTTCACACTACGATGGAGCAACTTCATTGGCAGAAGCTGCCATCTTGGCCTTGAACCATCACCGTGGAAAGCGAACGAAGCTCGTCCTTTCTCCCGGCATCCATCCCCACTACCGAGAGGTGTTGCGAACCTATCTGCAGGGGCAGTCGCTAAGCATTGAGGGCGATGATTCGCTTGAGGACGATCCGGCGAATTTCATTGACGGTAACACCAGCATGGTAGCGGTTCAATATCCCGACTTTTTTGGGAACATAAGCGATCTTGCGGTGCTGGGGCAGGCCGCTAAGAAAGCCGGTGCACTCTTCTGCGTTGTAGCTAATCCGATCGCGCTGGGAATGCTCAAGCCGCCCTCCGAGTTCGGCGCCGATATCGTCGTTGGAGAGGGGCAGCCGCTCGGGATACCGCTCTCGTTTGGTGGGCCCTATGTCGGTTTCTTTGCCACCCTAGAGGAGTATGTTCGCAAGATCGCAGGCCGCCTGGTCGGCGAAACGGTCGATAATCGCGGACAGCGTGGCTATGTAATGACCCTCACCCCGCGAGAGCAGCATATCCGTCGCGGTCGCGCTACGTCGAATATCTGTACCAACCAGGGTCTGATGGCGCTAGCGGTCACTGCTTACCTTTCAACTGTCGGACGGGCGGGATTAAAGCAAGTGGCGGAACTCTGCTATCACAAGGCACAGTACGCGGCACAAGCGATTGACCAATTGGACCGCTACAAACTCTGGAACCAGGATCCATACTTCCATGAATTCGTCGTGCGCTGCCCGCGACCCGTGGCCGAAATCAACGAAGCGTTGCTGGATCATGACATCATCGGTGGCTACGACCTGGGCCAGGACTATCCGCAGCTCGGTGACCACATGCTAATTGCGGTTACGGAGCTGAATTACAAGGAAGAGATTGATGATCTGGTGGAGGCCTTGAATGAACGTGCCTGAGCCTAACGTTTATGAGCTGTCAACAGCAGGTCGACCCAGTCATAGATTCCCCAATCTAGATGTACCTGAATCTAAGCTGCCGAAAGATATGCTGCGCGATCAGCTTGAACTCCCTGAACTCTCGGAGCTCGAAGTGGTACGACATTTCGTTCGACTTTCGCAACTCAACTTCGGGATCGACTCCGCCTTCTATCCACTTGGATCGTGCACGATGAAATACAACCCCAAGGTAAACGAAGACACCGTTCGCCTCCCCGGATTCGCTCATACCCACCCACTACAAGATACGCGAGTGCTCCAGGGGAACCTGGCGCTGATGTATACGCTCCAAGAGTGGCTAGCCGAGATCGGTGGCTTTGCAGGCGTCAGCCTGCAGCCCGCGGCAGGCGCCCACGGCGAGCTGACCGGCATCCTGATTATCCGTGCCTATCATCAGGAGCGGGGTGATTCAGATCGGAACAAGATCCTGGTACCCGATTCAGCGCATGGCACGAACCCGGCTACAACAACCATGAGCGGCTTACGCGTCGTCGAGCTGCCTTCAGACAAACGCGGAAACGTGGATTTGGAGGCGCTGCGAGGCGAATGTGATGAGACGGTGGCAGGATTAATGCTGACCAATCCGAATACTTTGGGCTTGTTTGAGGAACATGTAGAAGAGGTTGTGGAGCTTGTTCACGATTGCGGCGGTCTGATATACGGCGATGGAGCCAACATGAACGCCCTGTTGGGGGTTATTCGGCCAGGTGACCTTGGCTTCGACGTGCTTCATTACAATCTACACAAGACTTTTTCTACGCCCCACGGAGGAGGTGGACCCGGATCAGGACCGGTTGGTGTTTCCGAAGCCCTGGTCGACTACCTTCCGGGTCCGATTGTCGACGCCGTTGAGCCGGGTGATGAAGACCTGCCGCCGCTTTATGGACTGGTGATGCCGGAGAAGACTATCGGGCGCGTCAAGGCTTTTCATGGGCACTTCGGAATGCATATCCGTGCATTTACCTATATCCGCTCCCATGGAAAATCAGGGATGCGGGATATTGCGGACCATGCCGTATTGAATGCCAACTACCTGCTTGCGGGTTTGCGGGATTCGTACCAGGTCCCATTTGACCGTCCCTGTATGCACGAGTTTGTTGTAGAGGGTCGGTTCGAGGAGTCACCGGACGTGCGCGCGCTGGATGTCTCCAAGCGATTGATGGACTGGGGTTTCCACCCTCCGACCAACTACTTCCCATTGATTGTGCGCGAAGCACTCATGATCGAGCCAACGGAGACCGAGAGCAAAGCAACTTTGGACGCATTCATAGAAGCCATGAAGTCCATCGCTCAGGAGGCCAAAGACGATCCGGCACAACTCCAATCTGCGCCCCATACGACTCAATTTGGCCGACTGGACGAGGTCCAAGCCGCGAAGGAGCTTGTCCTCTGCTGCAGGCCAGCAGAGCTGACGCCGTTGGGGAACTGATGGCCAAATACAAGAGCAGGGCGCCAGTCTTGAGATCTGGCGCCCTGCTCTCTGGTGTTGACTCGCCCTGGGTCCCCTCGGACCAAGGCCACGATAGCTAGCCCGAGTCTAGAACAGCCGGCTCAATGGATTCTTAACGTGTGCGGTAGAATCATTCGCCTGTTCACGTCCAATGACTCAGACAGCTGACTCCCCAATTCAGGAAGCGCAAGCCCGCCCCACGGTCCAGATTCACCTTGCTGAAGGACGTGTGCTGGAGGGCGAGCGAGGTCTTCCGGTTGCCACGTTCCTAGAAGGACAAGATCAGGATACGGCCCCCATTGTGGGGGCGATCATCAATGGCGAGTTGCGCGAGCTGACTTATCCAATCGAGCTTGAATCGGAGGTTCGTGTAGTTACCATGGCTGAGGAGGATGGCATGCGGATATACCGCCGCTCGCTGACCTTCTTGCTTGCTGCAGCCTTTGAGGAGCTTTTTCCGGAAGCACGTCTGGATGTGGAACACTCAGTCGCTCATGGTGGGTACCACTGTCATGTCAGCGCCCGACATCAATTGGAACCAAATGAACTGACCTCCCTCGAAGCTAGAATGCGGGAGCTTGTCGATCAAGATCTCCCTTTTGCGAAAGCTCAGATGAGGCTGCTGGAAGCGATTAAGTACTTCGAATCCAAGGGATTTAGCGACAAGGTCCGGCTGCTTTCCCATCGCCGAAAACCCTACATGATCATTTACGAGATGGGTGGTCATCGAGACTATCACCACGGATACATGGTTCCTTCCACGGGTTACCTCCAATGGTTTGCAGTGGAGCCCACCGAGGACGGGTTTACACTGCAGTTCCCCAAACGAGACACTCCGACGGAACTGCTTCCACCTCCTCACTATCCTAAACTACTGCTTACATTCGGGCAGTATGAGGATTGGATACAAACCCTGGGTGTGGCTAGTGTGGGGGCGCTGAATGACGCAGGTAAGGCAGGCCGTATGCGAGAGATTATCCTGGTTTCCGAAGCACTGCACGAACACCGCATTGCGGAGATCGCGGCCCAAATCCAGGAAAAGCGAGAAGAAGTGCGGCTGATCCTAGTAGCTGGACCCTCTGCTTCAGGTAAGACCACCTTCGCTAAACGCCTTTCAATTCAACTGCTGGCGTTGGGCATCTCGCCGCTTCCCATCGGCCTGGACAATTTCTTTGTGGATCGGGAGAAAAGTCCCCGAGATGAGCATGGTGAATACGATTATGAACGGCTGGACGCACTGGATCTTGATCGCCTGAATCATGACATGCGCAAGATCGCGGCCGGAAAACAGGTGCAGCTTCCCGAGTACGACTTCATTGAAGGATTGCAGAAAGATGGCGAAGTGGTTCAGGTTAGAGAGGGGGATATTGTCATACTTGAGGGCATTCATGGACTAAATCCCGAATTACTCCCTGAGCTGCCTGAAGGTCTGGGGTTTCGGATTTATGCCTCGGCACTTACCCAACTGAACCTCGATCGATACAACCGGGTATCCACCACCGACACGCGACTGGTCCGGAGGCTGGTGCGCGACGCCAGACACCGTGGAAAATCGGCTGCGGACACTATCTCGCGTTGGGAATCGGTGAGGCGCGGCGAGCGCTTGTATATCTTTCCCTATCAAGAAAATGCCGATGTCATGTTCAATTCGGCCCTCGTCTATGAGGGTGCTGCGCTAGCTCCCCTGGCCGAACCGTTGCTGCGCCAGGTCACTTTTGGCACACCAGAGCATGTGGAAGCCAAGCGTTTGCTTTCTTTGGTGGAGTGGTTTGCTCCTATTGATGGATCTCCGATCCCTGATAATTCCATCCTTCGAGAGTTCATGGGGGGATCAATACTAAGAGACTTCACCGTGGGTGGCGCTTCCTAGCTTCACGCGGTCTCCCCAAAAAAGATGACAAAAACTCGCATCGGAGTGGTCGGCGCTGGCGCCATGGGCTCTGGAATCGCCCTGGCCGCACTGTACGCCGATTACGAAGTTACGTTGACCGATATCTCCTCTGAAGCACTGGAACGCGCACGAGAGTACGCGACTAAGCACCTCGATCGCAAGGATCTCTCAGAGCGCATAAAGCAACTCCACATCAGTAGCGATCTTGGCTCAATGGATGGGTCGGAAGTGATTATTGAAGCCGCGCTGGAAACGCTCGACCTGAAGCGGGAGCTGTTCGCCCAGCTCGATCAAATTTGCCCGGCTCCCGCAATCCTTGCCACAAATACCAGCACGCTTTCCGTGACGGCTATCGCGGCTGCGACCTCCACGCCCGACCGGGTCGCCGGCATGCACTTTTTCAATCCGGCACCGGTCATGCGGCTGGTAGAGATTGCCGCGGGTGCCTCTACGACCCAGGGAACGATGGAGACCCTGGTCCAGTTGGCGGAGTCGATGGGTAAGACACCAGTGGTCACCAGTGATTCTCCGGGCTTCATCGTCAATCGGGTGGCACGACCGTTCTATGGAGAAGCCTTACGGCTGCTTGGAGAGCGGGTAGCCGGGCTTGAAGAGATCGACCTCCTGATAAAAGGGGCCGGATTCCCGATGGGTCCGTTCGAGCTAATGGACCTGATCGGCCTAGATATCAATCTTGCGGCAGCAACCTCGATGTACGAGTCGACCTACGGGGAGCCCCGATATCGTCCACATTGGATTCAGCGCCAGAAAGTAGAGGCTGGTGCTCTGGGCCGAAAAACTGGGGCGGGCTTTTATGAATATGATGGAGATATCAAGCGCTCATCGCCTCTTGAAACTCCCGAAGTGGGGAAGGAATCGGGCTATGTCTTGGTTTCAGATGGAAGTTGGGCACCCGAATTGGGCAGGTTGCTGAGCCAGACCGGCTACACAATGAGCGAAACACACGGCGATCTGCCGCTTGCAGCGGTCGTGGTGAATGGGCGCAAGGAAGGTGTAAGAGATGTCGTGCGTCGATACGATCGGGGGCTTGAACCCAATATCCCCATCCTTTGCCAGACGGTGGATATCGATCTAAGCGAAGTCGTGATAGGAATGCTTCACCCGGAGCGGATTGTTGGATTCGACGGATTGTTTCTGGTGGCGGGAACGGCGGCCACGTTGGTAGCTGGGAATAATTCTTCTGACGATGTTCGTCGTGCTGCTACCGACTTGATCAGTTCGCTTGGCAAGCTGCCCATATGGGTGGATGAAAGCCCGGGTATGGTCACCCCGCGTATTGTCTGTTGCCTGGCAAATGAAGCAGCCTTCGCAGTAGGTGAGGGAGTAGCCGGGCCGATCGAAGTGGATATCGCTATGCAGCTAGGAGTAAATTATCCAATCGGTCCGCTGGCTTGGGCGGAGCAGCTTGGACACGATAAGGCCGTCGCCGTATTAGATCAGATGGCACGCGTGTATGGGGAGGAGCGATATCGAGTGGCACCCTGGCTCCGCCGTATGGCGCGAAAGTCCGAACCGAGCGCATGGTAGCTGGAGCTTATGGCAATCCGGAAATCGATGCTCTGATCGAGCACAGGCACGCTCTTCGAGCACAAACACGCTGATCGAGCACTAGCGTTCCGACCCAATGCGCGCGATCTGTTTGCTCTAATTCCGATGCAAGTTCAAAAAGGGAGATGCAGGTGACTGACCGACGATATGTGGGGCAGGAGTTAGATTTCTCGGCGATTCGATATGAGAAATCCAATTATCGAGCAACCATAAGCTTCAATCGGCCGGAAGTGCTTAATGCGATCAATTACGAGGTTTTGGAAGAGATGAGCCTCGCGCTCAAGGATGCCAGTTGGGACGACACCGTGGCAGTACTCGTTCTGACCGGAGAAGGGGAGCGAGCATTCTGCACTAGGGCCGACCTGAATGAACAGAAGGCGTTTCTGGAACGGCCACGCGATTATTGGAAGTGGATGGGAGCATTTATCGAAGTGCACGAGCGGTTGAGAAATCTAGGGAAGCCATCCATCGCCAGACTCAACGGAATTGTGGTTGGCGGAGGCAATGAGTTCAACATGAGCTGCGATCTAGCAGTTGCGGTCGACGACCTCTACATCCGCCAGGTAGGGACCAGCCACGGCAGTGTGGCGCTTGCAGGAGCAACTCAGTTTTTGCCGCTTATCGTCGGAGATCGGCGCGCGCGCGAGATTCTGTTGCTGAACGAAGAGATTCCAGCCAGCAAGGCGCTGGAATGGGGTCTCGTAAATTATGTAGTACCCCGTGCAGAATTGGATCAAAAAGTGGATGAGATAGTTGCTAAGCTGATCCAGAAATTTCCGGAAAAGACCCGCTACACCAAGCAGCAGCTGAATTTCTGGCGCGACCTTAGCTGGCATCTAACCATCGGCCATGGGCGAGACTGGCTTACCATCCACAACACCAGCCCGGAGACCTGGGAAGGCGTCAGCGCATTTGATCAGAAGCGTACCCCCGACTACGAGGCCATACGAAAGCAGTGGGAGGAGGACCGATCTCCCGAATGGCTCGATGGGAAACCGCCACAATCGGAGTAGATGTAGATCACATCAGGCCGCTCAGTAAGCCACCCAATTGATTCGGAACAAGACATTTCATGAGAAAGGTACGCTTCAACTCGGTGCGGTCCCCTGTCGTAATGGGGGCTATCAACAATTATCTAAAAAGGGCAATCCGACGAATCTCCTTCTATAAATAATGCTTGTATTCCTATATATTGTTAGTTTGCAAGGCGGTTGCGTTGCTGCTGCGCGTCGATCGCGGCATTCGTTGCAGACACCTAAATGGATGATCTAAAGGGTAAGACGCTAGGACGCTACAAACTCCTGGAAGACATCGGCCAGGGCGGTATGTCTACGGTGTACAAGGCTTGCGACCTCGACACGAAGGAAGAGGTTGCAGTCAAGGTGCTTACTCCGTATGTAGCCCAGGAGCCGAAATTCAGGGAGCGCTTTGACCGCGAGATCAAGCTGCTGAAAGATCTTCAGCATGCCTCCATTGTTCCAGTTATATATTTCGGAGAGGAGGAAGGCATCACGTACATCGTTATGCCTTTCTACTCTGGCGGTACGCTTCAGGACCGAATCGACGATGGCGGCATGGGCCTCGATGAGACCGGGCGCTTCTTGGAGGATGTCAGCGCCGCGCTAGAATATGCCCACGCCAAAGGCATTGTGCATCGTGATATCAAACCATCGAACATACTGATGGATGAGAACGGACATGCGATGCTCTCCGATTTTGGCTTCGCATACGTTAGCGAGACCTCACACAGCCTCACCGGCTCGGTGCTGATCGGCACGCCAGCCTTCATGTCGCCTGAGCAATGCCAGGGTGAGGAGATTGACGCACGTTCCGATCAGTACGCGCTGGGGGCGGTGCTATACCAGCTCACGACCGGACGGTTGCCATACGATGGCGACACGCCGATGTCGGTGGTGATCAAACACATCAATGATCCCTTGCCTCGGCCCCGATACCTAAACCCTCATTTGCCCGACATGCTGGAAGCGGTCATTCTCAAGGCCATGGCAAAGGATCCCGATGACCGCTATGAGAGCGTCAGCGGAATGAACATCGCATTCTCGGTAGCGCTGGAGGAAACCGTAGATTTTGAGACTGGCCTCGCGCGACCCGAGTACATCGGGCCCGCACCGGAGACTCAGGTCATCGTCCACAAGGAACGAGGACTTGTCGGTTGGATGACCAGAAATCGTCTAGCAGCAGGCGTGGGGATGCTGGTTTTTTTAGCCGTTCCAATCACTGCCTTCGCCCTGAATGCCAGCCTATCGAATTCGAACGGCTCAGCCGAAAGCAGCGAGACACCGACGCCCTCCAATCATTTGCTAGCAACTATCGATGCCCTCTCGACCGCCAACGCCGAAGCGCTGGGTGGTTCGGAAGAGCCGGGTGCAGTCGAAACTGCGGTGGCTGCTACGGTGGATGCGATGGGGCTCTTCGATGCACCGGAGGTAATTCCGACTGAAACGATCGTACCCAATGCAACTCCAACACCCACGCCAACCAACACACCATGGATCCCAAGTGCTAGCGCCACGGACACCAGCGATGACGATCC
>JBHIBY010000082.1:0-9712 GCA_046759305.1 Anaerolineales bacterium | reverse complement strand
ATGACTACATCACTAAGCCTTTTGAGCCGGCCGAGCTCATGCTGCGCGTGGCAGCGCAGCTCAAGCGGGCGCAGATGCTCCCAGCGGAGGAGGCCCGTCCCTCGGGTAGAGTGATCGCTCTTTTCAGCCTGCGGGGCGGCTCCGGTTGCACTAGTTTGGCAGTAAACGTGGCGATCGGCATTGGACGCCTGTGGGGAACGCCCGTTCCGCTGCTCGACCTGGCCCTCCCCGTCGGCGTTTGCGACTCAATGTTGAACCAGCAGCCCAAGTATCGGCTTGATGACTTGGTGACCAGGCCCGTGGAGGAACTGGACGGAGAGGTGATCGACGGCTTCCTCACCTCGCAGACAACGCACGTCCGGCTACTCGGTGGTTTCGATGATCCGGTCATGGCGGAAAAGCTTACCGAGAACTTGACCTCGTTTATTATCGAGCATCTCCGACAACGCTACGCGCATCTGGTGCTCGACCTGGCCCACGACTTCGCGCAGCCCACTATCGCTGCGCTCGACCTGGCGGATGTAATCGTCGTGCCCATTACCCCCGACATCAGCTCCGCTCGTTTGACACAGGCCGCCTTGAAAGTCTTCGAAGCCCTCGGGTATCGTAACGATCCTTTCCTGATCCAAAATCGAACCTTCCCCAAGCAGGGCATCGAGCGCACACAGTTGGAGAAGTTCCTCGAGCGTCCTATCCAGCTGCTGATCCCTTATGTCGAAGGCGTATGGGGCGACGCGATCAATCTAGGCATACCGGTGATAAATGGGGACTTGGATACTCTTCTGGTCAGAACGCTGGAGGACCTATCTTGGTTGCTGAGTGACTCCGAGTTGCGCCAGGAACAGCCCACCGAACCCACACCCACTTGGCAACGGGTGGCTAAACGTATTGGCCAGAAGGCGCGCTGATGAATACATATAGTTTCTCAGGCTGCCAACGGCATTCGGATCCAGTGAAGCTCGGCCGCCTTGCTTGCCCTCGATTCCTGCGGCCCCGCCATCGCCTCGCGCAGGCGTGGGTTCCGCGCGCGCGATTTCTCATACATCGCCAGCCCTTGTTCGATCTCTAGCCTCAAGCCCCTCAAGCTCAAATAGCCTGTTCGGTGGACCTTACTAGACAGGCGCGCTAGAGTGTCCTGTACCCAGATGCGAATGAATTACTGACGGGGGATACAGTGGCTATCGAAGATCCTGAGCAGGACAATAACCCACATAATCTAGATCGACAGGGTACCGGTCCATATCTCTTGGCGTGCCAGGGGACATAGATAGGCTGCCTACGATCGCCGGCCTCACCGATGGTCAAACCCCTAGATAGCGAAGAAATCCGGGATGAAAGGACGAATAAATCAGGGATTACCCGGATAGATGCTCGGCGACGTCTTCGATATGATTTCCAGGAAAACCGAGCACCAAGGACAAAGGGTCGCGTTTTCTGACGCCAGTCTGATTATGCGCAATCCTCTGTCATGGGTGCGACCCTCCACATCCGGGTGTCGTAAGCTTCATTGACTACCATCCCTGCGGTACCGGATGTGGAAAGCCCCGCCGATAGGATGGCCGAGTCGGGGATATTATGCATGGCAAGGCTCAGCTGCAGCGAGGTGCAGGACAATGGCCACATATCGCATTCTGGTGGTGGACGACAGCCAGCTGAATCGCAAGTTGGTCTCAACCGTCCTGGAGGACGCTGGCTTCGAGGTTCTCGAAGCCCAGGACGGGGAGCAGGCAATAGCGGTAGCGACCGAGGCTCTCCCTGATTTGATCCTCATGGACGTTCAGCTTCCCAAGATCGACGGCTATGAGGCCACCCGGCGTCTTCGGGCGAGGCCGGAGACCAAGGATATGATCATCGTGGCGCTCACCTCCCACGCCATGGTCGGGGAAGCTCAGCGGGCCATTGAGGCCGGTTGTGACGGCTACCTCAGCAAGCCCATCGACACCCGAACGATAGCCGACACCTTGCGATCCTACCTCGAGGCTTTGAAGGGCGTGAAAGCCTGAATAGCTGAGGACCAGAGGATAGCCTCCCCCACTATGGATTGGGTCATTGTGCAGCGTCCTGCCCTGGAGTCCCTTTGCTGAGCGTACACAAACAGAATTCGTGGCCGATGGTAAGAGGCTTGCTGACGATAATCTTGCCGTTGGTAATCCTGGCAGGAATTGCCATAGCGGCAAATCACTTCGTAGACGCCGGCCACGAGATGGATCACAGCAAGGAAATGGAGTTCGACGATGTGCAGTTGCTCGCCCGACTTATTTCCAGCGATCTAGGATTAGTCGTCTCCGATCTGATGATTCTGTCTGAGAGCTATCATCTGCAAGCGATCACGGCAGGCGGTGATGCCATGCATTACGAGGGGGTGGCCCAGGAGTTCCTCTCCTTCGCGACCAGGAGGGGCATCTACGACCAGATCAGGTTGCTGGATGAGACGGGCATGGAAACGGTGCGGATCGATGTCAGTGGTGGCCGGCCGGAGCTCGTGCCTCATGATCGGCTTGAGTTCAGCGGAGACGGGTACGATTTCCAGGAAACCTTCCGGCTCGAGCCGGGCCAAGTGTTTATCTCGCCACTTGACTTGAAATCTGATGATGGCGTACTCGAGCAACCCATTAAGCCCCTGATCCGTCTCGGAATGCCAATCTTTGACGCCAGCGGCCAAGAAAAAGGCGTTGTTATCCTCAATTACCTCGGCGCTGACTTGATCGGGAATCTCGAAAGTGAAGTGCCTGAAGCACATGGCCAAATGTCGTTGCTGAATGCCGAGGGGTTCTGGCTCAAAGGGCCCAAGCCTGAGGACGAGTGGGGATTCAAGTTCCCAGATCGGGGCGACCGCACCTTTGGCAACGCCTTTCCCGAGGCATGGCAGCAGATCTTGGGGGTGGACTCCGGACAGTTTCAGAATTCAGAGGGTCGGTTTGCATTTGCTACGGTGCACCCTCTCATAGAAGCCTGGGAGGTAGGCGCCGGTTCAGACAAAGCGATGGACCCCAGCGCTGGCCCGCTCGAAGCTTCTGATTACTATTGGAAAATCGTATTGCACATTCTCCCGGCCACGCTGAACGCCGAGACACGCGAGGAGTTGGGGAAATTCATTCTATTGGGTGCAGTTTTGGTGCTACCGGCGGCGGCCGCTTCCTGGAAGATGGCCCAGGCCGAAAAAAATCGCGAGATGGCGCAGGAGACGTTGCAGGCGAGCGAAGCGAGATTTCGGGGTCTCTTTGAGGGGTCGCCCGACGCCATTCTGATCGCAGATGAGGAAGGTCGGATTCGGTACATCAATGCTCAGAGTGAGAGGTTGTTTGGCTACGACCAGCATGAAATGCTCGGCAAGCCGGTTGAATTAGTGGTGCCCGATCGCATGCGTGAACCTCACCTTGAGTATCGGAAGTCCTATGCTGATGACCCTCATTCGCGACCGATGGGCGCTCGCCAAGACTTGGCAGGCTTGCGCAAGGACGGGAGCGAGATCCCCGTGGAAATCGGCCTGACTCCACTGGTATCAGCCGAAGGCCACCTGACTGTGGCTGTCATCCGCGATATCACCGAGCGGAAGGCGGCCGAGCGGCATCTAGCCATCGAACACGCCATGACACGCGTGCTTGCGGAGTCGCGAGGTGTGAGTGAGACCATCTCGAAGGTACTCCAAACCATCTGCGAACATCTGGAATGGGAGATTGGAGAGCTTTGGGGAATAGATCGGCAAGCCAATCACTTGCACTGCATCGAATCTTGGCGGAGCCCTTCCATCCAGCTACCAAGATTCGATGAGATAACCAAGAAGACTACCCTACCTGCTGGTGTCGGACTGCCAGGGCGTGTGTGGGCCAGCAAGCAACCGCTCTGGATCCCCGACCTCGCTCAAGATCCTGCCTTGCCCAGGGCCGAGGTTGCAGCCGAAGTGGGGCTTCATGCGGCCTTTGCCTTCCCGATTCTTCTGGGGAGTGAGGCGCTCGGGGTGATGACGTTTATCAGTCATGAAATTCATGAGCCTGACAATGAATTGCTTGAAATGCTGGTATCCATTGGAAGCCAAGTCGGACAATTTATGGAACGCAAGCAGGCGGGGCAGGCACTGCATCGGTCCGAGCAGCGTCTTCGCCAGGTGACCGGCGCCATCGATCAATATATCTACAGTTTCGATATCGAAGCCGACGGCGCTCTGCGCTGCTTACTGGCCACGCCCAGCGTTTCCCGTTTCACCGGACGTTCGGTTGAAGAGCACCGGGCAGACCCCGACCTGTGGCCGCAGCATATCCACCCCGAGGATCGCCAACGGGTGCAGGATGCCGTCCAGGCGTTGATCGACGATTCGGCAGCGATGGGAGATACCAATACCTACCGCGTGGAGGACACTGACGGAAACGTGCTCTGGGCGCGGGATGAAGTGCATCTCACACGCGACGAGCGCGGGCAGGCGGTCCGCATCGAGGGCATCGTGACCGACATTTCAGCTCTGAAGCAGGCTCAGCAGTCCCTCGAGGAGCGCAACCGCTCGCTGGGAATGGCAAACGAGCGGCTGGAGGAACTCGACCAGATCAAATCCAGTTTCCTGGCCAACATGAGCCATGAGCTGCGTACGCCCCTCAATTCGATTATTGGCTTCTCGCGACTACTGGCCGACGGCCTGGCGGGGGAGCTCGCCGGTCAGCAGCACGAATTCGTAGAAGATATCCATGGCAGTGGGCAAGACCTATTGACCTTGATCAACGACCTGCTCGACCTATCCAAGATCGAGGCAGGGCAACTCGAGCTGCACCCCGAATCGATCTCCTTCGAAGAGCTGGCACAGGAAACCATCGACACCGTTCTCCCCTTGGTGCAGCAGAAGGGACAGGAGCTGATCGGCGACATCCCCTCCGATCTTCCACCGCTCAATGCCGACCGCTTCCGGATCAAGCAGGTGCTGCTCAACCTGCTCTCCAACGCTCACAAATTCACCCCGGAAGGCGGGAGCATCACCGCGCGCGCCTACGTCCTTGACGAGACTGCGCTCCTGTGCTCAGTAATGGACACCGGGATTGGCATCCCCGCCGAGAGCCTAGATATGATCTTCGAGGAATTCCGTCAAGCCGGCAACTCCCCCGCACGCGACATACACGGCACCGGCCTCGGCCTGCCCATCAGCCGACAATTGATCGAGATGCATGGCGGAACGATCTGGGTCGAAAGCACGAAGGGCGAGGGCTCCACTTTTTCCTTCCTGTTGCCGTTGAGCGGACCGCAAGATGCGCTGCCCAGTGTCTACGCCGAGCCCGGTCTGGGGGAGACCTGGCCGCTTGACAGTGAGCGGCTGGTTATGATCGTGGAGGATGACCGGCGCTTTGCAAATATGCTTGGCTTTTATTTCACGCGTGAGGGATTCGATGTGGCCCAGATATTTAGTGGCGACCACGTAGTCGAACGTGCCCGCCAGCTTGGCCCCTGTCTGATCTCCCTCGACTTGATGCTGCCTCAGACTGACGGCTGGCAGGTGTTGCGCCAACTCAAGGCCGATCCTCAAACCGCCGACATCCCGGTGGTCATCGTCTCGGTTCTGGACCCAACCGAAAGCAGCGGAATATGGCAGTCGTTAGGCGCACTCGACTACATCGTCAAGCCGCTCTCTCGCGAGCAGCTTGAGCGACTGCTGGCGCTCGCCCGCGCCAGCCTGCCGCGCCCCATCCAGGTGCTGGTGGTCGACGACGACGCCGAGACCGGGCGCCTGCTGCAGCTGACCTTCCCGCAGCCGGCCTTCAATACCGAGCTCATGACAGATGCGCAGGATGCACTCGAGCGCCTAGTCAGTGACCTGCCCGACGTGCTGGTGCTGGACTTGATGATGCCGGGCCTGAGCGGCATCAAGCTTCTTGAGCGCCTGCACCAGAATCCTGCCACGCAGGATCTTCCAGTCGTCATACTCTCCGCCAAGAAGCTCACGTCTGAGGAAGAGGCTCATCTGGGTTCCATGGCCCAGGCGATCATCCACAAAGAAGGGCGCATGCAGCTCTCACAACTGCTAGATCAGGTCAAGCAGACGCTGGGCTTGGAGCGCGAGCTGGCCCATGCCTGATCTCTCCGCCTACCGCGATTTATACATTCAGGAAGCCGGGGAGCACATGGCCACGCTACGTCAGAGCCTGGTAGTGCTTGCTGGCCGGAGTGATCCTCAACCATCGATTCGGCTTGCCTTCGAGGCGGCCCATGCTCTGAAAGGTATTTCCTTGGCGATGAACTTCACCGAACCTGCGACCCTGGCCGCAGAGCTTGAGGATTACCTCGCCCGCGCCCTCGAGAAGGAGTTGGAAGTCAACGCCAATGTGCTGCAAGTGGCCACCACCAGCCTAGAGCCGGCGATTGAGGCCGCTTTGTCTTGAGACAACGCATATCGATACATCCCTTGGCTTACCGGCGGGTAGCATCCTGGCGACGCTGGGAATCGCCTATCCTACCTGCGCCAGCGTGCTCCTCAATTTCAGCTTTTTTCAATGAAAATTGGGCGGTCCCAAAAGGGCAGGTCCTTCCTACATCCACGAATTGAAGCGCCACTGCACAGGGCGTATGATGGTGAAAATGGGGCAGGTCAGGCCCGGAAGGATCAGATCTGCCATTTCGGCTCCACCGTTGCTCTCTGCAGCATCTTCTTGGCCGGCGCCATCGGCGGGTATGGTCCGGTGTCGCCGTTTCCTGCTTGATTAGGCGCCTAAAAGCATTTACGATAGCCATAGACGCTAGCTGAGGCGTCGGCAAGAGAGGCCGCCGCGGGTAGGGGCTTCAAGACTCCCCCCTTCAATCTCAGCTTGTAGCCCCCGTTCGTTAGCCGTCGGTGCCGAAGCGTGGCCCGGCGCATGGATCTTGGGATGCTTTATCCTCATATCCCAATCCCGCAATGGATGATGGCCCCAGAGCCAGAACGATGGCAGTCCCCTATCCCACGGTTGGCAATAATGGATTGCTGCCTCTGACAGCGAGCTCGCCTCGCTGGAATCGGCTTCGATCAGGAGCATGTCAGGAGCAGCTCTGATATCCTTCAGCCTCTTCAAACGAACGAGAAGTATTCCGGAAGCGGAATTGGTCCAGCTATCAGCAATCGAATCGTTGAGCGTCTCATCTTGATGGGTCGCTGGCTGGTGAGTGATCGACCTTTTGCTTCGAGACACCGAAGCACAATGCGTGAAACGTGGTGCGAGATGGGTGAGAATGGATGTGAATGATGCGATTTAGGGTTTAACGATATGGGGGCGAGATGAGATCACGATTTAGGCTACAAACGCTTGCGGCACGAATAACGATCCTGGTGCTGGCATCGTTGACGATCATCACCTTCGCCTTGGGGCTAACGGTGTTCCAGATCACGAGTGATTGGCTGGAGAATACCGCTGTCGCGAACCTTGAGGCAGTGGCTTCCGCCCGTCAGGCGACGATCGAATCAGAACTCAGGCACTATCAGAGCGACACCAAGAGCTTTCTTCAGCCCATCTTAGAGTCGCAGATTGCTGAAATGTTGAGCTCCGAGAGTGTGACCCAAGAAAAGCTCCACGATGAGGCGGTCGCTGGCCTACGCCGCGAGCAAATCGGCAACCCACTGGTCGAATGGGCACAGATCGCAGACCTATCGGGCATGGTCATCGTCTCTACCTTATCGGATCAGGAGGGTATTCAGATCGGCAATAAACCGACCTTCCTCGAAGGCTTGACGCGTTTCTTCATCTCCGACCCCTTTCCTGAGGCGGGCAAGATCCATCTGGAATTGGCCCATCCGTTGCGCGATGCGGAGAATAACACCATCGCGGTGTTGATTGCGCGCTTCAGCGCCCAGGACTTGCTGGCCGTCACGGGTGACTACACGGGTCTGGGGAATAGCGGGGAGACCGTATTGGGCGCCCGGAGGAGACACGAGATACACTTCCTTGTGCCTCTCCGGTTCGATCCGAACCTGAGCGAGATCGAACCCGTCGCAACCACCGGCGAGCGCGCCAAGCCCATGATACACGCGACCGCTGGCCAATCCGGTGTGACGCGGGCTCCCGATTATCGTGACGTTCGGGTGATAGCCGCATATCGCCCCATCCAGCTCACCGGGTGGGGCTTGGTCGTGAAACAGGATGAGCAGGAGGCGTTTGCCGGCATCGGCCGGCTTCGTACAAGCTTGCTCACCAGTTCGGGCGTGCTGCTTTTGCTCAGTGTTCTGATCACACTTCCCCTGGTGAACGCTTCCACTCGACAGTTGCGTGAGCTTGAAGAGGCTACCCGACGGGTCGCTTCGGGTGATCTATCCGTCAGCATTCCGATCAGCCAATTGGATGAGGTCGGGCAAGTCGGGGAGGCTTTCAATAGGATGGTCAGCCGCTTGCGAGAGGCGTACGAAGAACTGGCGGCGAGCAATCAAGAGTTGGCCTCCTTTGCCTACGTTGTCTCACACGATCTCAAAGCTCCTCTGCGGGGCATCGATAGCCTTGCTAAATGGCTCGAAGAGGACCTGGCTGGCAAGCTCGCTGACAAAACACTGTCAAATATGAGGCTGCTACGCACGCGGGTGGAGCGTATGCACGCGCTGATTGATGGCCTTCTTGAATATTCACGAATCGGCCGTTTTTACGGTCCGGATGTAAGAGTAGATATCGATGTTCTGTTGCTGAGGGTGATCGACATCCTCGATCCCCCGGAGCATATCCGGATTGAAGTAGACTCAGATATGCCAAGTGTTGCGGCGGACGAATTGCGATTGAGCCAGGTCTTTCAAAACCTAATTGAGAACGCGGTCAAGTATCACCCTGGACCCTCCGGCAAGGTGAAGATCTCCTGGGTCGACTCTGATACGCACTGGGAATTTTCGGTTAAAGATGATGGGGAGGGCATCGAACCGCGTTATCACGAGCGCATCTTCCAAATCTTCCATTCACTTCAATCCAACGCCGATGCAGCTAGCACCGGGATCGGTTTAGCGCTGGTAAGGAAAATCGTTGAAGATCGAGGGGGAAGGGTCTGGGTGGTATCCAAGGGTGTCCCTGGCGAAGGGTCGACCTTTCGATTTACCTGGCCTAAGACACCGGGAATTGGAGGGAGGCAGATATGAGAACCAAAGCATCCATTCTATTGGTGGAGGATGATGAGGTGGATGTAATGGGAGTTAAGCGGTCGTTTGCGCACAACAAGATCGCCAATCCGCTGTTTGTGGCCAGCGATGGTGAGCAGGCGCTGGCCTTTCTGCGACATGAAGGTGAATATGCTGACCCGGAAAAGCATCCCAGGCCGTGCATCATTCTCCTGGATCTCAAGCTGCCTCGCATGGGTGGTATCGACTTCCTGCGAGTCATCAAGAACGACCCCGACATTCTTGAGATCCCGGTGGTTGTGTTCACTGCATCCGACGAGGAAACGGACGTGAAGGAGAGTTTCAGGAACGGCGTCGCGGGGTACATCGTGAAACCGGTTACCTTCGAAAAGTTTGTTGAAGCAATCGCCACATTTGATCTCTACTGGACGTTGAGCGAATTACCGTAGAGGGGCACGATGGTGAGTGAGGAACGAATCAGAATACTACTAGTAGAAGATGATGAGGTAGACCGAATGGGGATTGAGCGCCAGGTCGTTGCGGAAGACCTTCGCTACGACCTCGTCATGGCCGGCACGGCATCAGAAGGAATTGCGCAATTTCAGCAGGACCAACTCGATTTAGCCCTGATCGATTATCGGCTCCCGGATGGCACAGGGCTTGATGTCCAGAAACATG
>JBHIBY010000081.1:0-9771 GCA_046759305.1 Anaerolineales bacterium | reverse complement strand
AACCCGGCCAATACATGCAATAGCATGCTGTTTGGCAACTTGTCGGTGGAGCGCCCCAGATATCCGATGATAATGAACCAGACCAAAACCACTAGGAACGCGATAACAACCAGCCCGATCTGAACTGCGAACGGCAGCACGCCGGTCACCAGCAAGATCTGTAGGACGATCACCGCAAGCATTCCTGGGATTCCAACCAGCAGCGCGGCCAGGCTGAGACTCGGATTGTGGGGCCGCAAGATCAGATAGAAAGCAAGCGCGATGGGAAGCATGAGTGAATACTGCACGATTACCGCAATGTCATTAAGTGTTCCGGTGGGGGCTCCAAGTCCGAAGAACGCGAACAGAAATACGATCCCAAGGATTGACGCGATGCTACTCGCGTAGGCGCACCATGCAGCTAGGCCGACTACCCAAGAGGGAAGTTTGGCATTGGATGGGGTCGAATTGGTCATTGGGTCATCAGTCCTCTCTTGTTTGGATATCTACCGTGCGTCCTGGGCTATTTTGCCAGGATTGGCTGGCTGCATCTCGGCGCCTCTTTCCAGGTGGATCCTCCTGCATGCTTTGGGTCATTAATCACCTCCAGACTGGCTTCAGCCGCACCGCGATCCCGACCATAGGCTCAATCACACAGACCTAGCTAGTGCCGAATGTCTGCAAGAGTTCGACAGATGCCTGAGGAGCTATGATGTTCACGTTTTCTTGGATGTCCCCCAGGTGCTCTTGGACATCCTTTTCTTCTATCCCTGGAGGAGCATAGACCGTGAATATGACTCGCTCCGTCTGCGGCTTGATTCGCGTCCTGCGGTCTGGACCATAAAGGATGCTGGAGAGGATCCCCGCATTGTCCACGATCATCATGTCTCTTTCTTTCGCCACCTGTTGCTCACCATTCATGCGAATGTAGCTTTCGGTTCCTTGGGATACGTCGATGCGGAGCGGAGGATCGACCCTATTCAAATCGTGCCCGGCGGTGAGCAATAGATTCTTCAGCTCAGCCATGAACATCGCCTCGATAAGGGCCGCGACCGAGGAAATATCTCGTTGCTTGAAGACGATAGATTCAAGCTGGTGCTGAACATGATAGGTCTTTTTGAACTGCTTATAGTAGGCGCCATACGCCGCCAGAACCGGGAGGGTCTTCAGGCCGGCTCTGTCATGGGACGCGTACCGAGCTCGCAGTGCCTGCTCGAGCTGCTTCTTTCTTTCAAGAAGCCCAGGATGGTGTTGAGGATTCGTGACGCCACTCATTACCAGCACACCGACGGATGCTCCCGGATATGTGGTTTTCCAAGCGGATGAAGTCTCAAACATAGAATTTCCTGGAACTCCTCATGATGAGCTCGAGCTGAGGGCGCCCACCAAGCTCATTCCGCAGAGGGTAGAGCGCCTGTCTTTATTTGACCCGCGCGAAGAACCTTGTCCTGCAAAATGAAAAAGGCCAGCAATCCCGCAGATATGAATAGCACTGTGGAGACATACAGACTGATGATCACACCCAGGGACTCGCCTCCCAACATCGCAAAGCCGATACCAAGCAGGCCCATGAAAGCAGCATACGTCTCGAACGCACCGAATACACGGCCGCGATACTCATCCCGCGCATGCGTCTGTAGCCAAGTCTGGCCTGCGATCATCCAAGCCATGACGGGCAGTCCCACCGCCGCCGCGGCGGCCAGCACCGCTGGCAGGACTGGAAACTGGAGCAGAAGGAATAGCACCACCCCGGTTCCCGCCATTCCATAGGCCATGAGATTCTTCGGCTTTAATCTGTGTCCCACGCGGGCCACGATGAGTCCTCCCAATACTCCGCCTACCCCGCGGGCGGTGAGAATCCAGCCGAATTCCCTGGCACCTGCGCTTACCACTTCCTGCACGAATACAACAAGAAGCACGCCCATGATGCCATCACCGATCAGGGCAATTCCAGTCGTAAGGAAAGCGAACGACAGCGGTCAATTCTGCAGTACCAGCCGCAGCCCTTCGATCCACTCCCGCCAGAAGCCAACCCATTCTGCTCGGATAGACTTATCAGACGCCGCCCTCTGCACTGCGGAGACGTTGATGAAGTAGATGAGGAGTCCGCCAATCAGATATGACGCGACGTCGATCAGTGCGACGGCCGTCAAGCCAAGCGATGCCAGGAGTGCACCGCCTAAGGCAGGCCCGAGAATTCTTGCCACATTTTCGCCGAGCGCATCCAGTGAGTTGGCGGTGACCAGTTCATCTTTCCCGACCAACTGCGGCAGCAAGGCGTTGTTGGCAGGACCGAAAAACAAGTTAGCCACCGACTCAAGGAACGCGACCACATAAACAATCCATACCTGCTCTGCCGAGCGAAATGCAAGCAGCAGCAGAAGCAGCAAGCCCCTCGTAACGTTCGCCCCAATCATTGTCCATCGCCGATCCCAGCGATCTACAAATACTCCCGCTACTGAGCCGAGCAGAATTGGCGGGATGACCTCCACAAAGAACATAATGCCCGTCGCTAGCACAGAGCCCGTCAGCTGGAACACAAAGAAGGGCAGCGCGGCAAACAGGGCCCAGGTGCCAGTCATCGAAACCAGCTGGCTGGACCATAGGAGCGCATAGTTTCTTTGGCGCAACAAGGCGAACATGGCTTACTCTGTCCCTGTGCGGGCAATAGTCACGTCGGAACTCGGGTGGATACGCCGCGAGGAGCAATCAACAGATTCGGACGGAAATCGCAACCTGTGTGAAGTCTGCGAAGTGGCTGACTTTCCTGCGCCCCTTACAAGCGTTCCTGCCAGCAGATTCTTGGCTCTATGCGTCGCTGGTCGGAATGAATGCAATCGAGGCGATTCGCCGCTTTCATCCATCGGGGAATATCAGCTAACTGCTGCGGGCCCCGGCCTATTCTTGTCTCACTTTAGAGGAATCGTCGGGCTGCGGCTCCAAATCAGTCGTAGGCACAGAGGAAAATTTCCTGCTCTTCAAATGAAGCGATCTGCGCAAAGTGCACGAGGCGCGCGAGGAATTTCTCAGCGTCCTGCGCAGACCACCCTACCTCCTGTAGTTGATCTGCAGAAGCCCACTGGGCCGCGATTGAAGCCTGGTTTTGCGGAGCAATGTTGGCCAGAGCTGCGATCAGCTCGGCGGGAAATCTGATCAGCCATGGGCCATTGGGGGATCCCTCAGCGACGGGCTCATATTCTCCAAGCAGCTCGCCATATTCCTTGTCGATAAGCAATGAATGGAGCGCCGCGATCTGGATAGGATCGAGACCGTCTACGTTGACGCCCGAAAACGTACCCAATGGGTATTCGGATGTAACAATGGCCTCAGCGTCGCTGAAAGGCGCCACGATTAGATCTGCAAGTGACCCCATTGGACAATCTCCTTCAAATCGAGCAGCTGGCCGACTCGCTACTGAGAACTGCTTATGCTGATGAACTTCCCAGCGGAATATCCTGCAATCATTTTACAACGAAGATGCACGCTGCTGAAGCAGCGAGCTTTCGATGCAACTACTGCATCCCGCGAAGCCCTCCAGCAACTTCCGAGGCAGCCCTGCTAAGTGCTATTTGAAGAGGTGGGGAGCGGCCCGGCTCGGGTTATGGCCTAATACCGGTAGCGCCTGGCGCGCTCATAGAGGACTTCGCGCCGATGCTCGCTCGGCGGTTGAGGGACGAGCATCATGAATATCCAAGTTAGAACGAGACCAGTGACAAACCCTCCAATATGCGCAAAGAACGCAACTCCACCCGACACGCCTGTCTCCACTCCAACGGATACCGCACCATTAAATAGCTGCAATACAAACCACAGGCCCAACACGGTCCAAGCTGGCCATTCCGTAATTCTGATAAACAATCCGAGCAGAATAATCGCTCTGACCTTAACTCCCGGGAACAAGATCAAGTAGCCACCGAGAATGCCCGCAATTGCGCCACTCGCTCCAATCATTGGGATCGAGGAAGTGGGGTCAACAAGGATTTGAGCGATCGAGCCGATAAACCCACTAAGAAAATAGGCGATCAGGAAAAGCGGGATGCCCATTCGGTCTTCGAGATTATCCCCAAAAAGCCACAAATAAAGCATGTTGCCCAACAAGTGAGCCCATCCGCCATGAAAGAACATGCTTCGAAAGAAATCTAAAAAGGTATCGAGAGCGAGCGGGTTCTGAACCACACTAGCGGGGACAACAGCAAGACGGAGGAAGAGCTCCTGAAGCTCACTCGCGGATTGCGATTGCTCCCAGAGAAACACCAGCACGTTGGCCGCGATCAAGCCATACGTGACTACTGGGATCCGACGAGTGGGATTGAGATCCTTTAGCGGCAGCATTGTTCACCTCCCTGTAGCAACGCATATGAAGCCATAGCCGCTACTCCGAGCGCCTCGCAATCATAATTGGTCCTCCAAGGAAATATTACTCAATTATTGAGTTGGGGGAACGCCTGCTCAAGACATTCATTGATCGGAACATCTAAGTTCCCTACCTTATCCCGTTTTGTTCATCCCCGACCATGCGGTTCGTTACGCGCCGCTTTGGTGGCAACTCCGGCAATCATAGGCGTCGCGACGGGACCATCCTGCTGCCATCTGTCGAAGTCGAGCGTCTCGAAGCCTGCATTTGCCAGGGCGATCCACGTCTCGCGATTGGGGTGACAGCCATCAACCACGAACGTCCAGAGAGGTTGAATGAGGTCCTGGGCGCGGCGCACCCCGGTGCCTTTCGGCGCGGCGACGTGCTCGACGAAGAGAAAGCGTCCACCCGGCTTGAGCACCCGGCGAACCTCCTGCAGCGTGGCGTCCAGGTCAGCCACCGAACAGAGCACCAGTGTACTGACGACCGCCTCGACGCTGCTATCGGGCAGGTCAAGCTGTTCGGCGGTGCCCAGCCGGAAATCCGCGGCAATCTCGTATTGTCCGGCCTTCTCGCGCAGGTAAGTGTGCATTGCAGGATTCGGCTCGACGGCGATCCACTGGATGCCCGCCGGATAGTAGGGCAGGTTGGCCCCGGTACCCGGTCCGATCTCTAGCACGGTGCCGGAGATGTCCTGGAAGACGCGTCGCTTGTGCGAATCCTGCATGCGGTTGTTATCCGCTTCGCCTTGGGCAGTTATCCAGGCGAACAGTCGCTGCCGAAAGGTCGGCCGAGGGGCATTGAGAGATTGCCTACGATCAACATATGTGGTCATTGCTTTACCTCCCTGCTTACTTAGCTGTACTGTGTTTCGAGTTCGAACACCGTTCGGTCAATAGCACAAAAAATACGCTTGGATGACTCCATCTAATCCTTTAGCGCACCCCCCAGCCCCTGGATAAAGCGCTCGAAGATGATCCGTTCGGCATCTGGCATACTGACCTGCAACGAAGCCACACCATGCCCCAGCGCCCAGAGACTGTAGGCGACTTCGTCAATGCCATAGCCCTCCCCGGTCCGGATTATCCCTGCATCGATCGCGGCCTGGACCGCGTCCAGCAGGATCTGATACGTCTCACCGGGCTCGACTTCGTCGTAGGGAACTGGTGACTCAGGCACCAGGCGGGTCGAAGTCAAGGTGAAATGCTCCTTATGCTCGCGAGCGTAGCGTACATAAGCCAGAGCCAGCTCGACTAGGTACTCGCTGGGTGGGAGCGCATGCGGAACCGATTTGAGCGCGGCCCGTAGCCGCCGATCTCCCTCCGCGCATACTGCTGCGATGATTTCATCCTTGCTCCCGAAGTACTCATACAGGCCCGCCGGACTGTAGTCCACCCGCCGGGCGATTTCTCGCAGAGAAAGCCCATCCGGTCCCTTTTCGTTGATGATTTCCAGCGCCGCCGCCAGTATCTCGTCGCGGGTTCGCGCATGCCGTCGTTCACGTGTGGTTGGTTCAGCCATTGTTCCTAAACAACGATCAGATTATAAACAGTGTTCGGATTGTACGCCTTTAGATGCGCTTTGTCAATCGGAATTGTTCACGCAGGCTTTTACGGGGAGCGGCGCCCGATCTTCATATCCCGATATTAGGAAGTGGGAAGTATCAGGACATCAGGCATGTGCAGAAATCAGAAACTGGACAGGTGTCCAAAATGATTCCCAGGGAGAAGGATCAATTCTTCTTCCGTGGGCAATGAAGATGCTGACTATAGCCTGTTCCGTTCCGGAACTGGAGTCTGCACAGCAGGTCTCGTCAACACAGTCCACAGTTACGTTCTGAAGACCTGCTTCCTCAAACCATTGATGAATATCCTCACGCTCGAAGCCCATCCATCGATCGTGATGCTCCGTATTGAGAAACTCGTATTCGTGCTTATCCATATCGGTGATGACCAACTTGCCGCCTGGCTTGAGGATGCGCGCCATTTCTTTGATGGCAACCGGCGGAGACTCAACATGATGCAGGTACATATTTGCAAAGGCATGGTCGACCGCTTCGTCGGCAATGGGCAGTGAGGAAGCTTCTCCAGCGCGATAGTCGATACTGCCAGCTGCGGAGAACTTGCGACGCATCATATTCAGCATCGCTTCTGACTGGTCCACAGCAATGACGTGCAAGCCCTCACGGAGCAACGCCTCGCTGAGAAACCCACTCCCTGCTCCGATGTCTGCGGCACTTTCTCCCGCTTTCACACCGGCTGCAGCAAGCGCCTTCTCTCGAACATCCTTGGGGAAGAAGTCTTCCCGCATCTCATCCCATTGGTCGGCCACCTTATCAAAGTAAGCTTTGCTGCTCATCGATTTGTCTCCCTCATTAATCAATGATCGGATCGTTGCAGTCCTCACGTAGGGCGATATATGATCAAATCCTCATGCATGTTAATACCAATTCAAACGATTAACTGCATTGCACGTCACTATGGCAGACTTGCTGAGTGGAATACTGAGCCGCCGATCAGTGTGTGTTTGAGCCGGGCGTTTGATTCTGGTGCCTCAGGTTATGAACCGCTCGAGTAGGCGCTGAATGATCCAAATGGCGATAGGCAAAAGAATCGCAACAACTAGGCCGCGCAAGGCTTCTGGTCGCCAGGGCCACGTGGCGATCTTTTGGATCTGGGATCGCTCAAGATCGAGGGCAGCTAAGGCTTTGTGCCAGTCGTCGATCCCCTGGCCCTGCTTCGCGGCCACCTTCCTGTGGATCTCAGCAGCTGCTGTTCGAAAGTGGTCGGCATTGCGTGCGAGCGCCTGATTCTTGGCGAGGCTAAGAACGCGGTGCGCACCCCACAATGGCCAAACGAAGAGGAAGATGCCCAGTGCGGCGAAGAAAACGTTTACCAGAAGGACAGGACCGGTTGGAACGCCCGCTGCCTGGCCAGGTCCGGCAAGAACACCCCAGACCCACCCATAACTGTTGAGAAGGAGGAGTACCGCTGTGAGGCCGGTCACGGAGGAAAACGCGTAAATAGGCTCGGGCTGGAAAGGATCGACGGATACTTCCGCGACGAACAAGCCTCGGACCACATTGAGCTGTTGCACGGTGTGATAAACAAGGACTCCCATGAATGCCCACAGAAGGAAGAATGTCAGGGCGACCATGATGAGTGAAAGGGGTGTTGTGCTGAGGCCGAACGCTTGAAGAGCGGAGGGACTCGACGTTCCGGAAGGGGTCGAGTCCGATCCGACGACCTGAGAGCCAAAGAGGGTTAGGTAAGCAAGCACACCAGCGACAGTCGCTATCCATGTGCGCCTGGCGGGCAGCGTGGTCAGACGGTAGTGGGTTTCTTCAATTTGAGCCTGGCCGGATGCCATCGCTGGTCCGAAGCGAGCCAGCGCGCCGCTGGCAGCATGGTCAAGGTAGTGCATCATCGCGAGGGCGAAGATGGGCTGCAGCGCCAGGAAGATGTGCCAGGGGTAGAACCCTTGCCCAGCGTAAGCGCCCTGCGAGGCTTGGATGCCTAGGAAAACCGCGCAGTATGCTGCTGCTGCAGCGAGGTAATACGACCAGACGGGGCCGGGCATGCGGTCGAGCCAGGCAGTAAGGCGATCCATCCAGGACGGGGTGTAGGGCGCACGAGCCGGGGGTGATCCTGCTATGGTATTCATCTCGGCCTCCTGATCACAGTTGCGCGGATCGTGGTTGTGCCATCCGGGGGCTAATCACCTGCCATCGCTAGGCCATGACGCGGCATGGTTGCGGCTTCGACGGAGGCAGCCCAACGGCCCCAAGCTGCCTGCCTGCTTGTGCTCGCAGAGTGCAGCCGCAAGGCTGTCCTGGCGGACTTATGCCAGGGAGCGATCCGGCTGATCAACTCGCGGATTGGTGGACCGCCGAGGCCGGGTCCGGCTCCACTCGTAGAGTACTCCAGCAAGTAGCTAGGCGCACTTCCAACGCCTTCCAGTAACGGGAGCGGATTTGAATGATCTGAGTGGTTCGGCTCGCTATGACATATGCTCGTCCGCGATGCGCCGCGCAGCTTCATCCGTCGTGATGCTCTCCGCCTCCGCCATTTCGAAGATTCGCTGAAGCGCATTGCGGACGCCTTCTGTGACCCTCTCTTCCGCTTCTGCCTGCGACCACCCCAAATCCTCAATCCCTGGGATCGCCATCGCTCCGCCGACATTAACCACATAATCAGGAGCGTAAATGATGCCTCTCACTCGAAGCCTTTCCGCATCTTCCGGATGTGCTAGCTGATTGTTGGCCCCACCAGCAACAATTCGACACTTCAGCCGAGCGGTTGATTCCTCGTTTAGCACGCCACCCAGGGCGCAAGGAGCGAAGACATCACACTCTGTACCATAAACTTCGTCGCCGGGGATAAACTGCAGCCCCAGTTCGTCTCTGAAGTGCTGGATAATTTCGTCACTCACCTCACTGAACATCACTTCAGCTTCTGCGTTGCGTAAGTGCTCTATCAGGTTTCTTCCGACACTGCCTACTCCCTGCACAAGAACCTTCCGACGCTTCAGTGTCGCCTCCCCGAAGACAGTCTCACAAGCAACCTGTATGCCGGTGAAAACTCCTAGCGCCGTAATTGGACCGGAAGGTCCCGCTCCTCCCGCTTCCTGTGTACGGGAGAAGACGTAGGGGGCACCGGTTTCCGAAATGATGTCCATATCTGAGGGGGATGTACCTAAGTCTGGCCCTGTATAGAAAAAGCCACCGAGCTGCTGAACCAACCTGCCATAGCGCCGTAGCAAATCCGGGCGAGAGTCCGGGGCCATATCCTTAGGAATTGAAATGACTGCTTTCCCTCCTCCCCGTTCGATCCCCGGCACCGCAAACTTATAAGTCATGCCAGAGGCGAGCCTGAGAGCATCGGCCAGCGCTGCTTCTTGGCTAGCATAGTGCTTCATTCGTGTTCCACCTGATGCAGGACCAAGGCGTGAAGAGTGAACAGCAATGAAGATCCAGGCATCAGTGGGTCGATCATAGCGGACGATGACAGTCTCACCGTCCCATTCCCGAAGCAATGACTCCATCATAGACTTACCTCCTGGCTAATGGCTTCGCTATAGATTCATGAGAAGTGCGCCAAACGGCTGCGAGCTTCTATGTAGGCGCTGCTGTCAAGTTCCCTGATAGAAGGAACAGCTCACCCGCCGGGGCTGCTCCCCGCCCCACACTTTCATTCTTGCGTACCCCACTCTCAGGATAGACCAAGAAGATAGGGTTCTCCTCGGCAGCAAGCAAACCCCGTGTTGCTCATAGCAGAATGGCATCACCATTCTGCCAAGCGATCCGAAGGATCGCCAACGTCAACGTCCGCTCGAGTGAGATGCTTGGCGAGATTGTCTAAACTTTCGATTTTCTATGGGAGGAGTCGCCAAGAATCACCGTTTTTCAAGCTGACATGAGCGGTGTTCGCGGGATTGCA
>JBHIBY010000080.1:0-9963 GCA_046759305.1 Anaerolineales bacterium | reverse complement strand
CGCGTCAGGCGCCACCAGCGTGTACTCCGAATCGGCGGGTTGGCTTAGCCCGGAAGGCAGCATCAAGGTGATGGATTCAATAAGGGGGGCACGGTAGTACTCTGCCATCCAGCGCGCGAGCTGGAGCTGAGGCTGCGTCAGAACCGGTTCTGGGTCGAGGAGGTCGTTGATGGGCCGGGTCTCCGCCACCTCAGGGGTTCGGGGAAGATCGATAACAACGCCCTGGACAGCACGGTGTCCAAACTGAGCAGTTACCAGATGGCCCACGCCGACCTTGCCCCGCATGTGGGGGGGAAGGTGGTAGTGGAACGTACCCCGCACTGCGGGGAGGTTTACGGCTACCTCAACAAATTTCACGCGCTTATTCTGCTGTCTGAAGTTTGGTGGAGGCGATGGGAAAGACCCAGACCCTCGACACGCGCCGGCCGTCCATAGCGACCACTCGAAGCCTGGCGCCATCTGCGACGACGGTATCGCCCAATTTCGCCAGCCGGCCGAGACGGCCGAGGATGAAGCCGGCAATGGTGTCGTAGTGGGGATCGGATAGCTTCAGCCCGAAGTGCTCGTTCAGGTCGGCGATCGTAGTAAGGCCATTCACGAGCGAAGATCCATCGGGCAAAGGCTGGATCTCCACGTCCCGATCAAACGGATCGCTGACCTCGCCAAAGATCTCCTCCAGCAGGTCCTCCAAGGTTACGACACCTGCCGTTCCCCCGTACTCGTCGAGCACGATTGCCAAATGCTGGTGCCGCGCACGGAAGATTTGGAGCAGCGTGTCGATCCGCGCCGCTTCGGGGACGAATACGGTCTCCCGCATGAGTTCGCGGGCTGTTGCGGAGCCATTGCTCTGTATGGCTTCGACGAGATCCTTCAGGTGAACGATCCCGATCACATGGTCGAGATCGTCTTCGTAGACCGGAAGCTTGGAAAATCCGGTGGAAACGGAGGTCTCCAGAATCTCCTCCAGGATGGCGTCTGATGCTACAGAAATGACCTCCGTGCGCGGGCTCATGATTTGGCGAACCAGAGTCTCGCGAAAATCGAAGACCGCCTGCAGCATCTCCTGTTCCGAGTCGGCCATGATGCCGCCCTCCGCGCTGTCCGCCACAATCATCTTGAGCTCCTCCACGGAGTGGACAAGCTCGTGTCCCTCGGCGGGCTGGACGTTAATGAGTTTCAGCAGCGCGTTGCCAGTTCCATTCAGCGCCCAGATGAGTGGCTTAAAGATCAGGACGGCCCAGGCCAGTGGGCGTCCCACGAGCAACGAGGTTCGTTCGGGGCCTTGAAGTGCAATGGATTTCGGCATCAGCTCGCCTACGACCACATGCAAGAACGTGATGATTGCAAAGGTAATGACCGCCGACAGCGTGTGAGAAATTGTGGACGCAAACTCGGCTGGAAACAATTCGATGAGCGGCTCGAGCAATCCCGCCAGTGCGGGCTCCCCGATCCATCCCAGTCCAAGGCTGGCGAGGGTGATCCCAAGTTGAGTAGCGGCGATGAAGCGGTCAGGATTCTCGAGGCCACGAGCCACCCACCGGGCGGCCCGATTTCCACTCGCCACGAGCTCCGCAATGCGCGTAGGGCGCACACTGACCAGAGCGAATTCTGCCGCCACGAAGAACGCATTGAGGAGCACCAGGAGTGCGACTGCAAGCAGTCCCAGTACGTTCGGCAGCAGCGATTGGCCTTCCATGGAGCAACCGGCGGAATTGTAGCATAGCGGTCTAGATCCCCTGTTGATCCGGCCAGGCCGTGACTGAATTGAACTTGACAATAGAACAAATGTGCGTATACTTAGAACATCTGTTCGTTGGGTTACAAAGAGGAGCTAGCCGGATGGACATCGGAATGTTGTGGTTCGACTCAAATCATGGTAAGGCGGTCGCAGAACGGGTGGAGCGTGCAGCAAACTACTACAAGGAGAAGTATGGAAGGGCGGCGACGCTCTGTTTTGTTCACCCGTCCACCCTCGCCGAGCCGTCGAAGGTTGGGAGCACGGAGATTCAACCGATGGATACGGTGCTCCCCAATCACTTCTGGCTGGGGATCAAGCCTGAGCCGGTAGGTTAGGACAAACCCCGAAAGGCCGGGCCGGCTCTAAGTCATCAACTAGGATTCGGGTGAGCTTAGAGAAGCCCTGGAGACTTAGGCCAGGTCCTGAGGAGCTAGGACAGGCTGGCGACGAGGGGGAGCAGGTCTAGTGATAAATCAGCTTCGCCGCGCTTGACCGAGACATCCAGGTCGAGCAATCGCTGGTATATGCCCTTCAGTTCGGAGGTGGTGAACTGCTGGGATTGGGCGCTGACCTTCCGCGCTACAAAGGGCGGAACGTTCATGGAGGCGATCGGGTCCTCCCCGATCTCAATCGCCCGGCGAGCCAAAATCATCAGTCGAAACTGCCGCACCAACATCAAGAACACATAAGCAAGGTCCTGATCTTCGAGAAGGCGTTGGAGGCGTGGAAGCGTGCCCTGCGTGTCGCCCAGTTTATCGACGACGGCGAAGATGTCCAACTGACCGTGAGAGGGCGTGAGTCGCTCCACATCCTCGACGGCTATCGGTCGCTCATCGTTCACATAGTTGAGCAACTTCTGCAGCTCCTGCTCAGCCAGAAGCGTATCTTCCTCCACATAGTGAGAGAGCAGCTGCGCTGCATCCTGGTCAATCCGGCCTTTCGACCGCTCGCTCAGCCAATGGATGAAGGCCGATCCCTTTGGGCTCATGAACGCGCGCACATAGGATTTCTCGGGGTGCTCCTGCGCCCAGTTATGGAGAAATGAGACCTTCTTGTACTCCCGCTCGCGACCGCTCTGGATCTCCTCGATGAGCACGAGAGCAGCAGTATCGGGCAGCTCATCCATGAGTTGTACGAAACGATCAGGCTCTCTATCCGGGATTCTTTCAGCCTGCTCCACCACGATCAAGCGCCGGATGGAGAGGAACGGCAGGGCGCCACAGGCTGCCCGCAATTGCTCGAGATCGAGTGCTCTGCCGGAAAGGCGTTGGACGCTAAATTCAGAGGATGGCCCGAGTTTGGCTTCGAGTTCCGCTATCGTTTCAGAGATGGCGAGGGGATTGTCCCCGTAGAAGAGGTAGACAGAGGGAGGGCTCACACTAGCCCTGCGTGCGCACCCGATGCACAGTCGTGCGCCCGCTGCGCAACTGTTGGACCTTGCCGATCCGAAGCCCCGCAATTTCGCTGGAAGTGGTCACATGCCGCTGCGCGGCGGAGCCGATCGGCTGGGCGATGACAAGAGCCAGAACTGTGGCCAGGATAGCCAATGGAAGGCGCTCCAGGCGATCCCGGGTCCGATCTGTTCTGCCCCCCAATAACGTGGCGAAGCAAGCGAGCCCGGCGAGCACAGCCGTGGTGAGGAAATTCGTTCCACAATTCGGGTGGATCGCCAGGTGACCCTCGCCAGCGCGCAGGCGAGCGGCGGCTTCCTCAGCACTTTCGGCAATGGCGTCTGTTGGCAACTGCCCCAAGATAAGGAACCCATTGGCATTCGCGCGGCCGGCGATTGGTGTGCGTGGATATTTGGCACTGAGCATGTGGATCGTAGCATGCTCCAGGCCGTGGTTGCGCCTGATGCGCATGAGCAGTGGTTGATTCAGCAGACTGACGAGGGCATTTGACATTGGGTACGGACCTCGAGCAGCCGATTATACCGTTTCAAGGTGATTGATAGGATTCGACAATCGAAACCAGTACGGCATCGGTGAAGTGAGAGGCCTGACGGTGGAATGGTGTCCAAGTTGGCCCGCTCTGTGCCTCATGAAGGCTGTAGATACTCTCCATCAAGAGTCCACGAAAGAACAGGAAGGCCTCGACCGCTTCGACGAGCGTCATCCCGGCATCCAGGCTGATCCTGGCATATTCCCGACCAATTTGGCGAGGTTCCTCTAATGATTTGGCACCGATAAGCTCGCCCACTTGTTGAACAAGGCGATGAGATTCATCGCGATACGCCTCTCGCTGATGCTCCGTCAGTTTCCGATACCAAGCCTGGTCTTCCAAACGACCCTCGGCGACTTCTAGACGCGTGCGGCCAATCACATTCTCAATCACAAATTGGGCTCCGCTTGACTCGGGCCCGCGTCGAAGACCCTCGATATCCGATCGAAGAAAGCGTCGGTGGCCGCCAGCAGTCCGATGGACGGGAAGCTTTCCGCTATCTGCCCACGAACGGACGGTCGACGGATGCACTCCAAGCAGCCTGGCAGCTTCGGACAGACCGATCCACTCACCTTGCTGATGCGTCATACAAACTCGACCTATCTCGGGGAGTCACGTCCCCCAGTTCTTCCCATTGAAGAGATCTGGCTCTGGGATTTGAACTCCGATCCAATCCAAAGGATACAATGGAAACGTGAGTTGGGATCTGATCGGTCACGAGTGGGCAGTCAAGTTGCTCAAGCAACACATTGCGGATCAGCATACGCGACATGCCTACCTATTCGTCGGCCCTGAATCGGTCGGAAAACGCAGCCTGGCCAGCCGTTTCGCTCAAGCTCTAAGTTGTGAGCGCGCGGGTAAGCCAGGAGAGCTATGCGGCGAGTGTCGCGCTTGCCGTCTTGTCCCTGATGGAACCTTCCCCGATCTGGACCTCCTTGCGCCAGATCCGACCATTCAAGTCGATGACGTGCGTGCCCTACAGCGCCGGCTGGCCCTGGCTCCCTATGAAGGACCTTGGAGGATTGCGCTGCTGGAGAACTTTCAGCGCGCAAGCATAGGCGCAGCCAACGCCATGCTAAAGACTCTGGAGGAACCTCCGAATCAGGTTGTGCTCCTGCTGACGGCAACCGCACAAGAGCTGCTGCTGCCCACAGTAGTCTCTAGATGTGAAGTGATTCCCCTGCGCGGCGTCTCTACGGCGACGATCTCGCTTGCACTCCAGAACCGAGCAGTCGAAATCGACAAGGCTGAGATGCTGGCCGTTCTATCAGAGGGACGGCCGGGCAGGGCTCTTCGATGGGAAGCAGACCCTGACCACTTTGAACGGAGATTGGAAGCATTAGACAACTTGGGTGAAGCACTGAGTCTGGATATCAGCGGCCGTTTTGCGCTGGCTGAACGAATCGTTGGACGGGGAAAGCTATCTGTTCAGCGCCGCCGCGTCCGATCAACACTGGAGGCATGGCTAAGCCTCTGGCGCGATCTGCTCTATCGAGGCTACCAAGCGGAGATCCAACCCCGCAACCCCGATCGGTTGCCAGCGTTTAAGCGTACGGTTGAACGAGTCGCTCCGGCGGATCGATATAGGATGGTGAGAACGCTCTCAGGGACGCTGGCCGCAGTGGATGGCAACGCAAACCTGCGCCTGGCGGTGGAGGCGCTCATGCTCAAACTACCTGCAATTCGATAGCTTAGGGCGAAGGCGAACGCGGCTCAACCACCAGCCGGATAGCGGTTCTTTCTTTTCCCTCGATCGTGACAGAAGTGAACTCGGGGACACACACGATGTGCAGTCCGTCTTCCTGGAGGTAGCCGCGGGCGATCGCAATTGCCTTTACGGCCTGATTGACTGCGCCTGCGCCGATGGCCTGAACTTCCGCGCGGTTGTGCTCCCGCATCACGCCAGCGATTGCGCCGGCGACGGCCGAGGTTCGCGAATCGGCGGAAACCCTAATGATGTTCATCGGGCCATGTCAATGGCTGCCGTATTTAGCCCGTTGTCGGATTGTATAGGATTCAAATGGGTGAAGCAAGAACTGTACTAGCCGCGCGGGATCTCCTCCGTCTCAAATCTAACCTCTTCTCTTCCCGACAGCTTGCTCTCGATCTTGGAAATAATGAGCTCCAAATGAGCGTCGTGCAGGACGTAGTTGAGATCGTCGGCGGGTATGGTAAGAACCGGGCAGAGCGAAAACCGTTCGGTCCACTCCTCATAGAGAACATTCAGGCGGGTGAGGTAATCCGGTCGGATGCCCTTTTCATAGTCCCGCCCGCGCATTGAGATGCGGGTCATCAGGGTATCCACCGAGGCCCTCAAATACACGACCAGGTCGGGGGGCGGCAGGAAGCGAGTTAGAACCTCATAGAGATCGCGGTATGTTCGGTAGTCGCGATCGGACATGTTTCTCTCCAGGAAGAGGTTGTAGGCAAAGATCTCAGCGTCCTCATAGACGCTTCTATCCTGCACCGCGGGACCCGGATGATCCGAAATATCTCGGTGAGCGCGCAAGCGCCGCGAGAGAAAGAAGATCTGGGATTGGAAAGACCACTCCTGCATGTCCTGATAGAAATCGGACAGGTAGGGATTCTGCGCCTGAGGCTCAAAGAACGGCGTCCATTGCATTCGCTCTGCTAATAGCCCCACAAGGGTGGACTTCCCCACGCCGATATTCCCGGCCACCGCAACAAAGTGACTCATTCTGCTACGCCCCGACCCTCTCGGCCCGGTCTTCCAGAACTCCTTCAACCTGATCCATGAGGTCTTCCAATTCTCTCTCCCGTCCGCTAGCGTGATCAATCGACAAACCTAGTGTATCCAGGACCTGAGCCCAATGGAGCAGGTGTTCACCCGATACCGAGAGTGTGTGGATCGCCCGATCCCAGGTGGATAGAAGCGGCCACAAGATCTCAACCGCCGATCCGTCCTCGATCATCGAGCAGTAACCGCCCAGGTGATAATCCCGGCGAACCCCGGCTAGCTCGGGGTCAAAGGATTGCTTGGAGGCCGATTCAAAAGCTTTCGTCCAGCTCGCAACCCATTGCTCAGCTGCGGAATCCTCGAAACTCTCAGCACCAAGCAAGCGAAGGAAGTGGCCATAGATCTCCGGATGATCAACGGCGGTCAGTTTTGATCTGAGCTGTTGCATGACCCTGCGGCCGGAGGCAGGAAATCCCCCCAGCGAAGCCACTGCATTGGTGGCCTCCAGCAATGCACGCAGCCAACCATGGAGCCACGGCCGTTCGGTTTTCAGACCCTGCATCGATTCACGGGCTCGCTCAAGAAACGCCGAGCCCCGGGCAAGCACGTTGTCTGGGCGGTGGAACTGGCCTCGCACGGAGGCCTGTGCCCACTCGAAGAAGTGGGTCGGATCGTGGATGAAAACGGGCTCGCACATCGCGGGGCCCAGCCAGGGATCAACACGCAGTTCCCGCGGCTGTTGGTATAGCCTCTTGGCGTGGTGCGTGATGTCCAGGTGAACCTCGTCCGAGAGAGGTACGATCTCTCGCGGCACAGTTGGTTCATGTTCGTGTATCAGAACCAGATCCACATCGGCTGTGCCCCCAAAGATGGGACCCCCACCGGCGGCGGAGCCGATCACGTAGCCTGAGACGACTCCCGGTCGGCCCTCGGTTTCTTTGCGCGCCAGCTCCAAAAGCTTCTCGGTAGTGATCCTCAAGATTTCTCTAGGGGCAGGTGCTGCTGGTATGGGGGAATCTGGAGCTTCTGACGCACACGGTCCGCCACAAGGTCCAGATCTTCTGGCCGAGATATAAAATCCATAACGGTCGAATCCATGATAAGAACGGGTAGCCCATCGCGTTTATCGAAGAAATCCTCGTAGGCCTGGTTTAGCTGCTCGATATAGGAATACTCCATATTGCGCTCGTAGGGGCGGTCTCGCATTGAGATGCGCTGCATGGCAACGTCAGTAGTCACACGCAAATACACAATCAGATCGGGCAGCGGGATTCGCTCTGCAAGTGCCTTGTGTACCAACCGATAGGTATCGATCTCGTCCCCAGATAAATTCAAGCCCGCGAACAAAGCGTCCTTTGCAAACGTATAGTCAGAAATTAGATCGCCATTTGAGAGGGCCTGAGGGACAGCGTGATGTTGCTGGCGATAGCGGCTCAACAGAAAGTAGATTTGGGTCTGAAAGGCATAGCGCTGGCGGTCTGAATAGAAGTCGGAAAGGAAGGGGTTCTCCTCAAAGACCTCCAGCAGCAGTTCCGCATTGAACACAGGCTGGAGCAGTCGCGCCAAGGAGGTTTTCCCGACGCCAATCACACCTTCTATAGCAAGATACATTCAGAATTACTGTGGGGTGCTGCAAACTTAGGATACCCGGCTTGTGCTGCGCTGGCAACCTAAAAGCACGGACGCCTCTCGCATCAATCTGGTTCGAAGCGAAACTGAAGACAGTAGTGATGAAACGTGTTGCTAACCCAGGCGTTCCCCATGCCGTAGGGAGCCAGGCGTATGTCATCCTGAGCCCAGATTTTCTCGTCCTTGAGGGTGTAAATCTGCCCCAGCTGTCGACCGAGATCCCAGGCCAGAGGGTATATCTTTCCTCCCTTCTTTACGTTCTTGACGATGATCGTCAGATATGCGCGTGGCTTCAGCACCTCCTGAATGGTGGAGTAGATCGCTACCAGACGATCAAGAAATTCGTCATAGTCTTCAATGTTTCCTAGATCCGCAGGATTCTCTGAGTAGGTGACATCAAGATTGTCGTCTTCGCGGCGATGTTTCTGTGTATCTGCGCCCTTGGCATGGAGCATGTTCCAGTAGGGGGGAGAGGTAAACACATAATCGATGGGCGGCAAATTGAAACTCGGCAGGTCCGCAGCGTCACCCTGAATCACGTCCGCCCGGGGATGCTGCTTAACGAGAGAAGCTCTCTCCTCCTCTACAAGCCGAGTTGCCAGCTCTGCATACTTTGGGCTGAGCTCGATTCCGATCCCGTTGCGTCCACTGCGAAGGCAAGCGATGAGTGTCGATCCGGTGCCGACCATCGGATCGAAAACCGTCTGATCGGCCTTCGTGAAGAACTCAATGAATTCCTGCGCCAGCGTCTCCGGGAATTTGGCGGGATGTAGCTTCACATCCTTGCGCCTAGGAGAAGGATCGTGAACGAACCAGGATTTCTGGAACTTGATCCACTCCTTGGGTTCTAGATCGTTGAGGCGGTTACGAAAGGGTCGTTTCTCGGACATACCAGATACCGTTCTTCTGCTTAGCTGGAGGCCAGATCCCAAACACGAAATTCGTCGAAGGAAACTGTCGTCTGAGCCGCGCGGCGTGCGCGAACGATCACGCCGATCCTACCGGTGGGGATTTCGCCATCCTCCAGTTGAAATACCTGCCTATCATTCACAAAAAAGTGAAACTCATCGCCGATCGCCGAAACTCCGATTCGGTTCACAGCTGGGGCGCCGGGTAGAACGTCTGCACTGGGTGTGATCGGCTGAATGGGCGCCTCGACCCCTGACAGGAAGCGCGAGGCGCGAACCGTTCCATCGCAGGTAATCAAGAAGCGATAGTGCGAATCCTGTCTAGGGTTGCCGCGTCCTCCGGTGCGCACCATGAGTCCAAACTCATCGCCGGCCTCACAAATCTCCGAGTGGACCTCAATTTCGACAAAGAAATCTGCCAATGGGTCCGCAGGAGATAGGGAAGAGAGCGTCGAAGAGGGTCCCTGAACGGAGATAGCCAGTTTGCCATCCAGCCGACTGACAGCACCGCGGGCCGAGGCGCCGGTCTCCCAACCATAATCGGATTCGAAATTGTCTTCATAGTCGGGTGCTCCCAGCCCGATCCTGTGCTCAGGGATCGCGGTGCGAGTCGGAGGCGGAGCGGTTGGCGTGGGCAGCGGTTGGCTAGCGACTATGTTCGGCGTGGCAGGCGACGGCGTAGGGTTGGGGGTCGTGGGACGAGCGCACGCGACGATGTTCAGGCAGGCAGCAGTGGACAGAATAGAAAACGCGACCGGCCAACGCCACCCTCGCGCGGACGGCTCATGGGGGAAGAAACCAGAGCCTGAAGTCATCGAAATGCACAGTGAGATCGGCGGTCTGTGAGGCGTTGGCAAATAGGCTGGGCACGCCTGATGCGTAATCTGAGTCTTCAATCTTCCAAAGCAACCCGCCGTTGACGAACGCGAATAGCTGCTCGCCATCTGCCAGGAATCCGATTTGATTGATGGCATCGGGTCCGGCTTGGATCAGATCCGACTCCGTCCAATCGCGCAGGACGGCCGGTATTTCGTCGAATGCGATGAACT
>JBHIBY010000079.1:0-10053 GCA_046759305.1 Anaerolineales bacterium | reverse complement strand
TCTAGCTAACCCCACCTGCCTCGCCCATTTGCTCCCTGGCTCTAGCTAAATAGCTTCGATAGGCTTTCCGGGAGCTGCTTAAAATATTGATCCGCTCGGTCCTGGTTCTGCCCTGGGGAACCGCATTCCAGCGCCAACCACCCTCCGAACTGAATCTCCCTTAAGGCAATAAGGATAGGTTCGAACTGTGTTGCCCCCTGCCCAGGGAGTTTGCGGTTGCTGTCGGCCAGGTGGACATGGCCGATGTGCTCCTGATTGTCGAGGATGGCGGCTGGACAATCAGACTCTTCATGCGCCATGTGAAAGAGATCGGCCACAATACGCAGTCGGTCATGATTCAGGGGAGCGACTACCGAGCTGGCTTGCTCGAGGCGATTCAAGAGATGGGTCTCTTCCCTGTAAACAGGCTCGACAAATAGCTGAACCTTCGCCCTATCCGCGCTCTCGGAAAGGATCTTCAGCTGCGAGCTCAGCAAAGCTAGCTCGAGTTCAATGGCAGTTTTGTACGGCGACAGGTCGGGCAGCAGCGGGTCGAAGAAATGAGGCACAAATACAACCCCCGTAGCCCCGATCCGTCCTGCCAGATCAATCGCCTCGGAAAGTTCGGCCATGGCACGATCTCGCTCGTTTGGGTCAGGGTCAAGGAACCGGGATCGTCGGCCGTTATTGATAGAGCTCGCGACCACCGCCTGCTTCCCGCATAGTTGCTCGATCTCAGCCGCTTGACCGGGAGGACGTTCGCTCCAGAACTCGATCCCCTGCAGCCCCAGATCGGCAGCCTGGAGAAAGCGGTCCTCCAGCGTTGGACCAGGCAACATGTCCTCCTGGATTGCGACTTTCCAATCCGTCATTTGATCAGCCCGAAATGAGTAAGGACGTCGCGGACGCCTTCTGAGGTGGGCTCAGCGGAAACGTATTCAACCATTTCCTTTACATGCGCGTTAGCGTTCGTCGGAGCTGCGCTGTGTCCGACAAGCCGCAAGAACGGCAAATCGACGTCGGAATCACCTATCCCGAGCATATTTGCTGGCGGGATCTTGATCAGATCTGCCAGATAAGACAGACCCTTTCCCTTATCGACACCGCGCGGGAGTACGTTGAGGCAGGAGGTCGAATAGACCAGATCCACCTGCTCCGATAAGGGCCCCAGTACCTCAGCGGTTAGGTTTTCAAGTTCCGATGTCTTCGCAGGATCATTGGCGAATAGAGTCGCACTGTGGTGCTTGCCAGGCTGAAAATAAGCGATGTTGTTCCGAATGAGGGTCTCCTCGAGGCGCTCACGGACCTCGCCAAATCCATCCTGATATTGTTCGATCCCAGGTAGAGGTACAAATTGATATTCGTCTGGAATGTAGATCCCGGCCCCATTCTCGAACACGCCTGGATGATGCCCGTCAATCGCTTGCAGCATGCCCTCCAGGTAGGGTGCCGGTCGGCCGGTGCAGAATGTGATGGAAGGTCGCTCTGGATTCGCTCGTGCAGCCTGGTTCATTGCTCCCAACCGGGCAAGCAGCTTGAGATCAAACGGCTGCGCTTCACCGTCGCTGACAACCCCATCAATATCTAAGACGATCAATTGAATTTCGTTCATGGGATCCGCACCTGCGTCCGGGTGATCCAACCTTTGCACGGATGGATTTGCATAATAGCTTGAACTTGTGGCCAGAGGACTGCGTAGGCTAATTGGTACAATCGGTACCCCCAATACGGTAGGGAATTGTAGCGAGCGGGATCATTGCTGACAATCCCCGATTGTCTTATCTAGACGGAATAGAACAATTGTGCTAGTATTGAATTCTGTATCTTTATGTCTTAGGAGGACAAAATGACAGCATTCCCAGTAAATCACCTCGAGATTTCGGCAAGTGACCCGAACGCAGCCGCCGAGTTCTACAGCAAGGTCTTCGGCTGGAAGATCGAAGTCGAGGAGAGCATGAACTACGTGCAGTTCTTAGCTGAAGAAGGCGGCATCGGGGGGGCGTTCACCGAGGTGACCGAGAACAATCCCGCCGGCACGCTCGTTCCCTACGTAACGACCGACGATATCGATGCCTCGCTGGAGAAGATCGGATCGCTCGGGGGTTCGACCGTTGTGCTCAAGACGGAGATCCCGGGTTTCGGTCACTTCGCGGTGTTCGCCGATCCGACGGGGAATAACATCGGGCTGTATTCGAGCGCGAACCCAGAGTAGCCTGACCGGTCTGCAAGCAGAGTGGGCGACCCGCAAAGCAAAGGCTCGCCCACTTGCATTTTGCCTCGTGAGCCTTAGCGGCTCGGAGGCGAGTTCGCTCTGAGATTTCGAGAGCGCCATCTCCCATATGACTCGATGACATCCAATCGAATACCGGCTGGCGGCATGAAGACGCACACGCGGTTGCCGCTGAGCGAAAGCCACTATTGTTCGGGGGGATTCGCCTTTGCGAGATCCTTCTGTGAGAGGAGGTAGAGTCCGAAGCTCAATTGCTGAATGAGGCGACGCACCCGGTGTCGAAAGTGATATCTAGCGTATATCCGCTGGACAGTGCATTGGATTCGAAGACCAATCGGAATTCCTTCGAAGAACCAGAAGAGAGCTGGCGGTCTCCCGTGGATCCTGACCAACCGGAATTGATTGTCAACGGCGGAGTCAGGTCTCCGCTCCAGATGGTGATACCCGCGAGTTTGACCACGCTTAGATCCTCCGAACCGGGTGCCGACAAGTCGATCCGATCAATCTTGATTGTTAGCGCTGTGCCGTTTGTCAAGGTCCACCACGCGTCCTGCCCCGACTGTGAGAACCCTGTCAGCGTGATGCTTGAGCAGTTGGTGACCGGTGTATCCGTAGGCGTTGGCGTGGGTGTTCCTGTCGCTGTGCTGGTCGGCGTCGCGGTTGGAGTGAAAGTTGGCGTCGGCGTGGATGTGGGAGCCGGATCTAGGTAGAAGTCGACATAGACCCAGGAGCTCCATATCCCTTCGTTGTCCTTAGCTCTTGCATACAGTTTGTGCCAGCCCAGTTCGATTGGCTCGGGAGTAGGGGGAGGTGTCGAAACCAGGGGCGGCCATTGTCCGCTGCTGAGGGAGTGCGTGTTGCAGGTCGATGTTCCTTGGAAAGCACAGTATGTAGCACTGAATTGGTCTTCGTAATGAACGACTGACCAGCCACTGGCCTCCGACTTGATTTCAAAATCAACTTGATCGATACCTGTTCCATCTGGCGCCGGAGTTCCGGGCGAGCAATCAGGATCGTATGCGATGGCTTGGCCCGGAAGATCGTCGGCCAGAGTGTAGGTCGCTCCATCGAGAGGAGCGATAATGGTGATCACCGGCCCGCAGGGGGTCGGTGTGGCCGTTGGTCCCGGGGTTGAAGACGGCACGTCTGTTTTGGTCGGTGTGGGAGTGCGGCTCGGGAAAGGCGAGGGGCTCGGTGAGACCATCGCAGTAGTCGTGCCGGTCACAAGCAGATCCGGAGTGGATGTCGTAGTCGGTGGGCTGGTCGGCGTTCCCGTCGGATCTCCCGGTTTCGGAGTCACGGTCGGGACGGGGCTCTTCAGGCTCTCACTAACGTCGGTCGCACGCGCGCCGGCATTCTCTTCCTCGGGATCTCGATCGCGGATGACGGCTTCGACGATGCTGATGCTCAGGCTCCTCAACCGGCCGGTGATCTCATCCTCCCCGTAGTTGGCCAGCGCATCGGAGCCCAGTGGAGCCGGAATGAACGATTCCGCCTCCCCCAACGCGACGTTCGCAAATAGCGACCAAAAGCAGCAACCTGCGCCTAATAAGAAAAGGGGCAGCAACAATAAGGCTGCCCGCTTGCGACGGCGTTCGTCGCGTTCTTCTTCCGTCATCCGAAGGGAACCGTCTTCCGCAAGAGCGTGGCATGCATGGCCGGCGTTCTCATGGCCATGTTCCCATCCACGCCCTCAGTCGTGATCATCCGAAGGAATTCATCCACCACGGTAGGATCGAAATGGACACTCTTATGAGACTCGAGGTGTTCTACGACGCGCTCTTTGGGCCATGCCTTGCGGTAGGGCCGATCGGAGCTCAATGCATCCCATACGTCGACCACTGCGAATATTCGTGCCGGTATCGGGATGTCTTGCCCGCGCCATCCCAGTGGATAGCCGCTACCATCCCAGCGCTCATGATGGCAGCAGGGGATGGCCAATGCCGGCTTGAGGTACGCGATCGGCGAGAGCATTTGATAGGCGTAGATGGTGTGCTTGCGCATTACTTCCCACTCACCTTCTGTGAGCGGACCCGGCTTGTTTAGTATTCCGTCTGGAATACCCATCTTGCCGATGTCGTGAAGGAGCGCGCCACGCTTGATCTGAACCAGATCATCCCCATCCAGGCCCATGCGCCTCGCTAGACGCACCGTTAAATCCGTAACCCTTTGCGTATGCCCCTCGGTTTCCTCATCACGGAGCTCGAGCGCTTTCGACCACCCTTCGAGCGTGGTGTCATAGGCATCCATCAGTTCTCGGTTGGAGTGCTCGAGTGCTGAGACCATGTTGTTGAAGGCGCTTGCGAGCGATGTGAGCTCATCGTTACCTGTTGCATCCAGCTTTACGGTCAGATTGCCTTGCGCCACGGCTTCGGAGGCTTTGACCACACCTTCCAGCGGCTTGGTAATCCGGCTAGCCACAAATACACCAGCCACAATCACGACTACGAATGCGGCAAAAGCCAATCCGAAAACTTGAGCGCGCGTGGTGTTGCTGGGCTGGACCAAGAAGGTCTGTGGTAGTGACGTTCCGATCACCGCCATGTCGGTGCCGCCTCGCGCTTCGAGTGTTCCAATGATTTCGCTGTAATCGATATTGGCCACGGTCAGATCACGTACAAAACTCTCTTCGGCCTGCCGCTGCATCACATCATCGACGAGTTCTAGGCCGAGGCCGCTAACATCTTCTAAATAGGTCGTGGCTAAGAGGATCCCTTCGAGGTCATAGATTGTTGCCTGCGCGAGCGTAGCCTGGCGGATGTCGTTTGCGATACTCTCGAGCGACTTGCCGACCAGTACAACGCCGTCGAGTTCACCATTGGTGCTTTCAATAGGTCCCGAGACATAGAAGAAGTCGCCCCACGGTGCCGACACTACTCCGGCATACTTATCGCCAAGCTCGTCCACATTGGCTTCTAAAACTTGCTGAACGAAGCTCCAGTCTTGGAACAGATCTTCGCCGCGCGATGCGTAGTAATCTTCGAAGTCACCATCAGTCTGCTGACGTAAAGAGAGCAGACTGATTCCCTCAGGATCCAGGATCTCCATCGCTTCAATCCCGCCGTTGACTGCAATGGGCAGTGTGATCTGCCGTAACGTCTCAGCGTCATCTGAGGCAACTGCCTCTGACACGCCCTGAGTGTGCGCGATGGAGCGTAGAAGTTCGAGCTGGTTGTCTTCCTCCTTAACCATCCATTCTGCACCCAACCTGCCGGTTTCGATAAGCTGGTTGGTGAAACGCTCCTCGATAGTGTCCAGAACGACGTTGGTGACCACGTATGCTGCTGCCATCGCCAAAGCCAGCGCGAGCCCGATGTAGGGCAGGGTGATCTTGTACCGAATTGGAAAGCGGAAACCCTTTGCAGGTACTCCGGAGCCGCCATCCATCGTGGCGCCATTTCGCTCAAACTGAAGAGCCTTCTCGATTTTCGAGTCATTGAAGGGGGGAATAATGACTCCCCAATCTTTGTATTCTCTGCTCCGTCGAAATAGGCCCGCGCCTGCGCCGTTTCCGGTCAGCAGAAGGCGGGATTCCGGCGCACCATTCTCAAGCGTCGGAACCGCGGTTGCCCATTTCTCGCCCAGTAGCTGAATATCGAGCAGTATCAGATCCGGCTTGTACCGATTAACAACGTTGCCGGCTTCTTTCAAGGATGCGGCAGTGATTACCACGTCACCGCGGTCTTCGAATAGCTCGGCCAATGCCAAGAGATGCTTGCGTTCGGGCTGGACGACAAGAATCCGTTTTGTCATATAGGAACCAGACTCTCAGGATAGGGAGAGTCACTTCTGCCGAATAGACTGTACAAGAGGACGGGACGCCTACGACTTACAGATCTGTAAGGTGGAATGGGACCAAGGGGTTCTCGCCTTGATGAGCTTGTCTGATGGGGAAGGTTGTGGAGTGAATCGCTTGGGGATTCCGATGCACTGCAAAGGGTGTTTGCGCCGTGAATTTGACGGACTTAGCCGTGCTAGTCGCTGCGTCGGATCAGCCTGATGGAGATCACAGCGAGAATAGCGCCTACCGCGCCAAAGAGTGCGTGCAGTAAGAGGGGGTAGGCTACTCCGGTCATCAACGATGGGTACGATAAGCCCGATCCCGCAGAGGCGAGCGACTTGGCCACCGGTTTCGTAGCGTGAGAAAGAGCGCCCAGGAGTGCTACGCCCCAAAATGAGACGACAAATCGAGGGGAGAGCAGGAAACCAAGGTCAACCACGATACCGGAAATCAAGAATACAGCGGTGTCGAGCGGGTCTTTAAAGCCCATGATGGGAAGTAGAGTAGTGACTGCCGCACTGGTTGAAGTGGTGGTTGCGGCCCAGCGGCGCTGGGAAGCGAGGCGTCCAATCATCAGCAGCCCGATCCATATCAGCCCTTTGTGGCCGGGCACCTTGAGTGGCAGGCGCAGGTAGGCATGCAGCGTGACCGCAAGAATGCCAATGCCAATCAGAAATAGCGTTTCAGCAAACGCGCTAGTCCGATAAAGCTTTGACAGTCGGCTTGTCAGTGAGATGCCATCTGATTTCGCCATCCACGATCTCCTTTTCAGCCAGAAGGATAGCACGGCCCTCCTGCAATATGGGGCGCATCCAATCCACGCTATCGATATCAGCGCCTAGCGGTAGTTTCATCCCAGAGGCCGTCGTTATCTCAACACCAAGTAGCCGTGATAGTTCGCCAACCGTGTAGCTCCCATCCAAATCGCGAAGCTCCGGCAGCCAAATGAATCGCCCATCATCGCCAGACTTGTGAAGCCCCAGAGCTGCAAGAGCCCCGATGACCCCAATCCCGCTGCCTAATACGACTTCCAGACTGATGCCCTTAGTTTGGGTGATAGCCTGTGCGTCCTCTGCCGACAAGACTCGGTGCTTAGCCTTCTGGCCGAGTTCCTGAACCGCTCGATCGACCACCGACGCCTCGGCAATCGCCAAACCTGCATTCGAATCGGGAGCGCACCTGGCAGAGAGCTCAGAACGGGAGAATTCAAGCAAGTCGCCGATATCGTTTTCTGAGGCGTCCAGGACTAGGCAGGCCGAGCTGTTACGAGAGGTGTAATCGATCCGGGGATCGACTAAGAGTTGATGCCTCGTAACCGCGAGAAGTTTGGCGAGGCTATTCTCTTGAATTGCTTCTCCCAGGTGGCGAGCTTGGAGGCCGGTACCGCGGCTCGTTTCATTGTCCGTGTCGTCAAGACCCATGAGAATGTTCACAAGAGAGAATACTCATTCATTGGCAAGGAACTTGCGCGTTGATCGACACTGGATCGATGCTGCGTCTAAGCGCAACTGCCACGGCGCGTTCGTACCGCGACAATTCAAACTGACATACATGGTTTTGTCTGGAACAAGTGTGTTGCCGATGGAGGTCGGGATTAGAGCGACAGATTGGGTTGCTGATACTCCGCTGGCGGGATCATGCCCACATCCGGAAGCGATCCATCTCTCACAGGGAGTGTCAGAGTTTGAAGCGGGCGCTTGAACATATAGAGCATGTCAACAGTGGGCTCGATGTTAAAGGCCACTGTCTCCCACCCTTCGGTCTGTAGGCCGGTCAGGATGCCTTGACTCTGGCTCCGATTTGAAAACTTCTCCACCTGACCCCCAGGCTTGACAATGACTGTCTTTCTAGGCGATGCCCAAAGCAGACAGTACTCGTACTCCTCCATATGATTCCCCAGAATCTCCGGCTGAACAAAGGCTAACACGGAAGATTAGGACCCTCAAGGGAACCGATTTTTCAGATCACGTCTTATGAATTCGAGTCAATCGACGACGGACTCTCAGCATATGTACGAGCCCTATCATGCTCATGTGGGAAATTAGATAGCGGCGTTGAAGAAAGATATTCGGAAGGGAGAGCTTCAAATGCGCCGTGAAGGAATCGAACCTTCAACCTTGGGCTTAAAAGGCCCCTGCTCTGCCAATTGAGCTAACGGCGCATGGATCGGCATTTTAGCACGGGGAAAACGGAGGGATTCAGGCCGAGCGAGAAGGGAAAACCATGAGACCATGTTCTATCCGGCGGTGACTGCCATGCTGCGTCCAGCAGCAGTCAACTGAAGCTGCATTCAGGGACTCGAAGACCTCAAGGCTGCGCGTCCGCCGATTAGCTGCCAGCAGTGGTCAGCTGTGCGAAGACTTCTTGGCTATGCCCGACGGGGTTGACGCCCTCATACACATGGCTGATGCGTCCGGACTCGTCGATTACGAATGTTGTACGGCGCACATAGGCAACGCCAAAGAAGAACAGTTTCTTGGGATTCCAGACCCCATAGGCCTCCGCCACTTTATGGTCAGCATCCGCCAATAGTGGATATGGAAGGCTGTATTTTGCGCTGAAGTCCGCCTGCGATCGCACTGTATCCGGGCTGATGCCCAGCACTACAATGCCCGCTTTCAAAAATCGCGAATAGTCGTCGCGAAAGCCACAAGCTTCCTTGATGCATCCCGGCGTTTCGGCTTTCGGATAGAAAAATAGGACTACCTTCTTGCCCCTGAAATCAGAAAGCCGCACTGTCTCTCCACTGTCCGTCTGCAGCTCGAATTCCGGTGGTGTCTCCCCAACTTTGGGAATACCCATGCACAACAACCTCCAGAGACACCAAATCCTATCACTTGGCACGCTGTAGAATCGGCGTTGTCGAGCAAAGCCGGATAAATTTGCCAGCCAAAATGGGCTATCTAGACAGTCCAATTAACTTATGCTATGATGCCCGGCGATTATGGGCTGAGAGACCTCTCTCAGTTCATTTTTGTCATATTAGGGAAGCACTCAAATCTGAACACAGGTGCGTGAGTGCATATTGGAGCATCGATGACGAACCAGGCAGTCTACCTAACCAAGAAGGGCCGCAAGAAGCTCGAGGACGAGCTTACCTACTTGCGTGATACCAAGCGCCAGGAAGTGGCAGGTCGTCTACACGAAGCGATGGAAGACGGCGAATTGATCGAAAACGCCGAATACGAAGCAGCTAAAAATGAGCAGGCCTTCGTAGAGGGTCGCATTCTTGAAATCGAGCACATGCTGGCCTCTGCCCAGGAAATCAAGCGCCGTCGGTCCAAAGATATGGTGCGCATCGGCAGCACGGTGGAGGTGAAACAGGATGGATCATCCAAAGAAACCTACACCATCGTTGGCGCGGCGGAGGCCAACCCCAAGGATGGTCTCATCTCGAACGAATCCCCACTTGGCCGGGCATTACTCGAGGGGAAGGTTGGAGACGACATCGAGGTCGAGGCACCCGCAGGCGTTCTGAATTTCCGCATCGTCAAGATAAAGTGAGGGAACGGAAGTGAAAATCTGCCCTGCGCCCAGGTGCTGGCGCGGGGCGCTTTTTGTTTACAGAGAGAGAAAGGACGCGCTCATCCATGACTGATAGGCTCACACAGGTTCGGCTTCGTAAGCTGGACCGCTTACAAAAGGAAGGGCTTGATCCCTATCCCGCGCGAGCAAGTCGATCTCACACATCCAGCGCGGCCATTGAAGCGTTTGAAGCCGCAGCTAAGGATGAGGAGGTTCGAGTGTCGGTAGCTGGACGACTTCGATCCATCCGTGAGATGGGCCGGACTTCCTTCGCACACATTGAAGACGGCGAAGGAAAAATCCAACTCTATCTGCGCGATGACGAGCTGGGCCCCGATCAACTGGATCTCTTCTTCGATGCGTTCGATCTCGGCGACTTTATCCAGGCGGAAGGAGACATGTTCCGTACGCGAACAGGGGAAGCAACGGTGCGAGTAGAGTCATTTCTCATGCTGTCGAAGGCTACTTACCCACTTCCCGCCGCCAAGGAAGAAGTGGTTGACGACGAGATCGTGGTTCATTCGGCTTTCGATAATCC
>JBHIBY010000078.1:0-10195 GCA_046759305.1 Anaerolineales bacterium | reverse complement strand
TGATGTCCACGACGTTGTCGCCGTCCATAACCGGGAAGCCGTGGATCTTTCTTTCAACCATCAGGCGTGCGGCTTCTACCACTGGAGTGTCACCCTCAACGGTGATCCTGGAGCTTGTGAGGAGATCGGGGAGCCGCGGACTCCCCGAAGGCAAGCCTTTTTACGCCTTGCTCAGGGCGTCATTTGAGCGCCCTCGCAACAGTGGGCAATTCGCCTAAGTGTCCAGCGTGCCAGCTGCATGAACCTCACCTCCCTTCATCTCATCGATGCACGTCTATGAATCATCATAAAAAAACACGTTTAGACAGTCTCCTGAAGGTCGGGTGCATAATTAAGCATTAGAACCCCGCAGCAGGAGGCTACCGCGTCTTGGTTTAGAGAATAAAAGGTCTGGCGTCCTTCGGGACGAATGTGGACCAGGTTGGCGTCGCGCAAGAACGCTAGATGGTGAGAAACCGTGGGCTGCGTCACCTCTAGCGCATCCGCCAGCTCACCCACCGATCGCCACTCACAACAACACAGCTTCATGATCTCCTGGCGCGTAGGATCGGATAGCGCTTTAGCAAACTCAAGGGTCCTATTCATAGATGCACGTCTATACATTTTCCATATAATGTATGCCGTTGTCAAGTCCCAGCGTGGCTTAGGATCAATGGGGGACTGTCCGATTTACGTCGACGAACCAGTGGTGGACGGGGCCAATGGTGTGGGCGTGCTTGGCGCACATGTCGACCAACTTCGGCGATTCCAGAATTTCCCTGGTGAGTGGAGGAGACTTGACCCACATGCCTTTATATCGAAGCAGATCACCGCGCGCGTGTTCTTGATCGAAGCCAGGCGGGACCCGCTTCAGCTGATCTCCGCCGACCTCGAAGCCTTCGGTCTTTGATAGCTCGCCTAGGGCACCCACCAAGTCCTCGCCCCTGAGGTCGTCAGACACTGCATCGCGATACGCGGCCAGGTACTCCTTGGGGAACACATGATAACCACCATAAAAAGCAGCACTGTTTGTGTCCATAAAGAAATGGAATCCTGGGCTGGCTTTCTTACCCGGCCCATCCCACAGGTTCACGCCCAGGTGGTCCTTATAAGGGGTCTTATCCTTGCTAAATCGAATATCCCGGTAGATACGCATCACGGATCCGGCGCCATTTGTGCGAGTGTCGTAGCTGATGTTGGGAAACTCAGACTTGAGCCGCTCCCCGAGTTCGACTACGAATGAAACTGCAGGTGTCTGGAGAAAGTCAATGTACTCTTGCCTGTGATCTTGGAACCATTCTCGATTGTTGTTGACCTTCAATTCGCGAAAGAAGCGAAAACCCTCTTTTGGAAATCCCTCGAACGCCTTGATTTCGTTTGCCACCGTATCTCCTGGTACCTACGTGGACATAGGATTATTCCGGACTGTGCGAGGCGCGTCAAGGGCGGTAGGGTTTAGGGTAAATACAAGGCACGCTGCTTGCATGAGTAACTGCCTGCAAGTGAAACTGTGGGAGAATTATTTCCGCTGGAGGATCATATGACTGAGCGGTACGGGAACATCGTTGGCTGGGGGATGCAAGTTCCCGAGCGGGTAATTACCAACCAGGATCTTGAGAAGCTCGTCGACACCAGCGACGAGTGGATCGTTTCTCGGACCGGGATTCGGGAACGACGTGTGGTGTCTCCCGGCGAGACCGCCTCAGAGCTGGCGGTCGGAGCTGCAAGACAAGCGCTTGATGAAGCCGGCGTCAGGGCCCGTGACCTCGGTCTAATTATCGTCGCCAGCTCAAGTCCGGATTTCCTGACTCCGCCCATCTCCTCGCAGGTGCAGCATGCGCTGGGTGCGAAAGATGTTGGCGCCTTTACCCTGGTTGCTGGATGCCCAGGATTTGTGTACGGGATTTCCACTGCACAGCAATATATCAGCTCGGGTGCTTGCGACAATGTGCTGGTTGTCGGAGTGGAATTAATCAGTCGCTACATCGACTATACCGATCGGACGACTTGCATATTATTCGGAGATGGAGCGGGTGCGGTGGTTCTTCAAGTCACCGACAAACCATCGGGAGTGCTTTCGTTCGTTTTGGGATCCGACGGTTCTGGAGCGGAGCATCTGATCCTGCCTGGCGGTGGGACTGCCGCGCCTCCAACGCATGAAACGATTGACGAGGGTCTCCAGTATCTGCGGATGAATGGCCGGCAGGTTTTCCGCTTCGCGACGCGGATCCTGGGAAAAGCGCTGAAGCAGGCCATTCGACAGGCGGGACTTACGGTTGACGATATTGATTTATTCATCCCCCATCAAGCCAACAAGCGCATCATCGACAGCGCCGCTCGGCACATTGGGTTGCCCGATGAAAAGGTTTTTATGAACATCGATCGATATGGAAATACCTCCGCGGCCTCCATACCCATTGCTTTAGCCGAGGCTTTGGAACAAGGACGCGCCAAGCCCGGAGACACGCTTGCCTTCGTAGCATTTGGTGCCGGTCTTACATGGGCCGCCTCGATCGTGAAGCTCGGGGAAAGATCTGAACCCCAACCGGTAGATGCCGAATCTATTTTTTCTTTCATGGGAAGTGGTATAAGCCGTGCGTTTGGTGCCGTCTCAGGATCGGTCGGGTTCTGGGCCGGGAAGTTGGTCGGTAAGAACCGCTTGAATTAAGCGGTCAAAGCAGTGAGAGGGGGCTGTCTCGAAGCCATTTGAGACAGCCCCCTCTCGCCATTAGGGCCATCGACCGCGCTTGCGACCGAAAAGCCGACCCGGCAGCTACGGTGGAGATCGAAGGACGGCAATTCGAGGCGATTCCACGCGATGTACAGTGCGAGGAGCGGGAACGCCTTTGTGCACATGTGATCGCCGCTGATTTACACTACGCTGAGCATCAAAGTCGGACCGAGCGAGTGGTTCCTGAAATCGTCTCGGAAACGCAGAATATCCCCGATGACGGGAGATCCGACGAGGGGAGGGTGATCAATGGCTGAGAGCGCGCTCGCTAAGAAAATGAAGCTGCGCCCTGGAGCTCAAGCCGCAATTATTGACGCTCCGAAGGGTTATTTGGAGGAACTGGCCCCGCTGCCAGAGGGCGTGGAGATCGTCGAACAACTGAAGGGTGAGTTCGATTGGATTCAGGTGTTTGCTACCAACCAGGCTGATTTTGAAGAAATCGGGCCCAGCGCAATCGCCGCTCTGCGTCCCGAAAGTATGCTGTGGATATCCTTTCCTAAAGGCAGCTCTAAAATCCAAACTGACTTGACCCGCGATAAGGGCTGGGATTCACTGAAGGACGTGGATTTAAGGTGGGTGAACCTTGTGTCCGTAAACGAGACCTGGTCTGCATTCGCCTTGCGCCCCTATCGACCCGGCGAGCCCAAGCAGAAGCCGCGCTGGTAGCGGCCGGAGACAGGTGAATTATCCCCTACCAGCATCAGTCGCCAGGCACTTCTCAATAGATGGCAGCTAGAGGAGCAGGTGCGGAAGGAGAAAAGCGCATTTCGTGAGTGACAACATTGTGATTCGGTCCATTGACGCCGAAAACGTCGACCGGCTGGGGTTTTTCTGCTACAAGAGTAAACCCAAGACCGATGGTTACCAGAATAAGCTGACCTGGGTGAAGGACCGGCTGGAAGATGGAATGCGCATCAAGATTCTGTACGACGGTGGCCGGTCTGTGGGATTCATCGAATACATTCCAGGGGAGCATGCCTGGAGGGCCGTTGAAGCACGGGACTATCTGGTTATCCACTGCTTGTGGATTGTCGGGAGCGGAAAAGGAAAAGGCTATGGGTCGCGGCTACTAAACGAATGTATCGAGGATGCGTAAACATCACGGCGGAAAGCTGTCGCTATGCTCACCAGCAGCCGCACCTGGCTCTCTGGCAAACAGATTTTCTTGAAACGTGGAACTTGAATCCAGTGAGATGGTCAGGAACGACTCACCCTCGGCGTATGGTGTGTTCAGCGTCGTGCACGACGGCAAATTGGCTAGCTATCATCCAATCAGAACCAAAGATCTATTAAGACGGCTGGAGAAGTGAGATGAATGTTCGGGAGTTCCAACATGCATGGCGCAGGGATCGCGCCGAGTGGGATCGGGTGCTGGCCGCGGTCGGCGAAGAGCGGATGCTCGAGCCCGGGTTACCCGGTGGGTGGTCGGTGAAAGACGCCGTTGCTCATGTCAATTGGTATGAGCGGGAAATGATCCAAGTTCTGGAGCAGCGGGCTTTAGTCGGTTCAGATCTCTGGAACTATCCGGCCGACGAGCGCAACATCCCGATCTACGAAGAAGGCAAGGACCTCCCCCTCGATGATGTGCTCGCCGAATCCAATAGACTGTTCGAACGTTTGTGGGAACTGGTTAGTGAGCTCGCGGATGAAGATCTGAATGAAGCATCACGCTTCGATCAAATGCCCGAGGATTGGGAGCCCTGGCAGGTTATCGCCAGCAACACATACGAGCACTACCAACAGCACATCCCCGACATTCGCGAATGGTTAGCCGAGCAGGGCTAGGCAAGCCTTTGAGCGTTTACTTTTCCTGAACAACGGCCTGGTCTCGCCTCAGTCGATTCAGCAAGCTATACATCACCGGAACGATAAGCAGAGTTAGAAAGGTCGAGCTAAAGAGCCCACCGATCACCACGGTGGCCAGCTCTGAAGCGATGATGGCACCCTCCGAAAGACCAAGTGCGAGTGGAAGGAGAGCCAACATCGCCGCGATGGCGGTCATCAGAATCGGACGAAGTCGGGTTCGGCCGCCCTCAACCAGCGCCTCACGCCCTGACATGCCCCGCTTCTTACGGTTGGCTTGAACTCGATCGATCAGGACGATCGCATTCGTTACCACGATACCAACCAACATCATCAAGCCGACCATTACAGGAATTCCGACTACGCTGTCGGTAAGCCATAGGGCGATCGCGGCCCCGATAACAGCCATCGGGAGGCTGAACAAAATTACGAAGGGATGAACTAGCGATCGGAAGGTGATCATCATCACCACGTACACCGCGATGACGGAGATCAGCAGCGCACCTGCCGCTTGCTGGAATCCCTCTGTCTGCTGTCTGGATTCAAAGCCTTCGCTCACGGTCACGCCGGCAGGCACAATCGACTCAAGCCTCTTTCTCGCAGCATTGGTGACGCCAATGGTGTTTGCCGTTTCGAGTTCACCGCTATATCGCACAGCCGATTCGCGATCTACGCGCAGGATCATGCCTTCATCGCCGAGATTACTGGTCGCATTCGCCAGTCCTTCCACATCATTGAGCTCCGCTAGAACCTGCTCGTTCACTGCCGCCAATTGCTCTGGATCGCCGGAGAGCACCAGCGCGAGACCGCCGAAACCACTGCTCGATAGTGATCCGGCAGAAACCGTCACATTCTCTTTGCCGAAGGCTTCCTCAGCAGTGGAGCGAACTTCGGAGACGAACTGATCTACATCTTCGGGATTCTCGACTCCAACTCGAATCGAGGCTGCGCGCTGATCGATCGAAGCTCCGATCAGCAGGCTTTGAAAACCTCCAGAAGATCCGATCTCAGAGGAGACCGTGCCGGTTCCTGGTATGGAGGCAAGATCCGATTCGAAACTGGCCACCTGCTCGCTGGTTTCCGCCATTGTTGTACCTTCGGGAAGTGACACACTGGCGGAAATCTCCAGTTCGCCAAAGTCTGGCAAGAAGGCTTGCGGGAGTTGGCTCATCAGAGCCATGCTACCCACAAACAGCGCAGCCGCTACAAGCAGTGTCACCAAGCGGTGGTCGAGTACCCACTGCAGGACCGGCGTATACCACCGTTGGATAGAGGTCTCTTTCTCCTCAGGCAAGTGCTCCTTACGGATGAACATGAACGCCAGAGCGGGGATCACGGTTACTGCCACGATGAAGCTTGAAAGGAGCGCGTATGTGACTGCTACGGCAAAGGGGAGGAAAAACTGGCCTACGATGCCTCCAAGCAAACCGATCGGCAAGAAAACTACCACTGTCGTCACGGTAGAAGCTAGAATGGCGATGGAAACGTCGCGCGTTCCGACTAGTACTGCATCCTTTTGATCATCTCCCCGCTGGATATGCCGATAGATATTCTCCAGAACAACGATTGAATCATCTACAACGCGCCCAATGGCTACCGTGAGGCCGGCCAGGGTCATAATATTGAGCGTGATGCCCACCGGGAATAGAGCGACCGTTAGGGCGACAACAGTCTCAACAACCGGTATTCCGTCCGTCAATTCGGCCAACGGATCGAGGGCAATTTCGGTTGCAGGCGGCAGCCACCGCAAGGCGGCAAATGCCATGAATACCGACAGGGGGATGCTTACCGCGATCACAAGCGTGCTCCGCCATGACAATTTGTACTTCCCAGAAACTGTGCCGCTTAAGAAGAGCAGGATCACGATCACGGCGAAGATGGCACCCAGTGCACCTTCGCGAGCGACTCCGCTGATCGATTCCTGGATAAATGAAGCTTGCTCGAACACGATGTCAAAATGAAGCGCCGCGTCGGCAGATGCCATCTCATCTAGCTTCTCGAAAACGGCCTCACTCGAACTGACTGTATTGGCCTCAGAGGTCTTGTTGATCAGCAATGCCAGGCTGGGATTACCATTCACCCGGTTTATGGTATCGGTGGGGATGAATGCCTCCAGCGTACCCGCTGCCAGACCCTCGAGCTCATGGCGAAAAGCGAGATCCAGGCCGGCCATGAAGCTCTCGGGTAAGCTGCCGAGTACGTCCTGCGACATCAGTCTCAGAACTGCGGGGGATAGATTCGTAAGGAAACCTTCCTCGAATTCTGTTAACCACTCGATAACCTCAACTGACAAATCTCCAATTAGGGCTGGAGCAGTAGGTTGACCGCTTGAAAGCAGCAGATTTAAGAATTCCGCAGCGGTAGATGCGAACCCACTGTTCGCCAGATCGGCGGCGGTCTCGAAGACCGGGCCACCGCCTTGGCCTCCTTCAGGCGGCTCTATCCAGGATCCACCAAGAGCAGGTGCGTCTGCAAGCTCCTCAGTTCCAGGAATCTCTTCCGGAACTAGTGCGATAAGCGCATTCAGCTGGTCCAAGAGATCAGCCTCCAGCCCATCTAAGAACTCTTGAGGTAGAGCGGCGAGTGCTTCAGGAGACATGCTGAGAAGCATTTCTGGAGTCAGCTCCGCCAGCATCTGTGGAGCAAAACTGGCGATGCCGGCCACCAGTTGCGGAAAAAGATCATCTGTTGTCTCTAGTGAAATTCCTTGAGCCTGAGCAGCGCTGATCAAGGTTTCTGGAAGCGGAACCCCCCCAGCAGCAACCTCTGAAGCTGCCCGCTCAGCAAAAGCTTCTTGCTGCTCCGTCGACAAATCCGCTATCATCTCCGCCGGAATGGCATCGACGACTTCCTGAGGCGCGGCCAAAATCATCTCGGGTGTCAGGTCCGTTAGCAATTGAGGGGCTACTCCGAGCGCGGCAGCGACCATTTCTGCTGTCAAATCATCGGTTGTCTGAAGCGTCACGCCCTGTCCGGCCGCAAGATCAATCCAATCCTGCGGAAGCGGAACTCCCGCTGACTCTTCGCCTGGTTCCGTGGTCGGCTCCAGCGTTGGCGACGGAATAGCGGTAGGTTCAATCGCAGGCAGAGCTGCAGACTCCGGGAGTTCCTGCCCTCCGGTCACCTGTACGCTGGCAATATCCTCCAGCACCTCGAGCTCAGGAATCACTTCGGATCGAACGAACTCTTTCAATTCAACAAGGGAAAATTCAGGAGAGGATATGCTGACGAATGCAATCGGCAGGTCGGAGAGCCCGAAGGCAATGAGCTCAGGGGCTTCCATCTCGCTTGGAAGATCGACACCATCGAGCGTAGCTTGAATGTCTGCGCGAAGTGAAGCCTGATCCAACCCGAATTCATTTCGAAGGATAATTGCGGTGAAGCCTGAGGCCGTGGTCGACTCCACATTGATTACGCCCTCAATATCCGAGACCGCCTCCTCGAGCGGTATAGTCACCTGTTCGAGCATCTCTTCCGCGTCGGCCCCATTATTGAAGGCGAGCACAACGGTCTGTGGGAACTCGATAGCAGGGATTAATTCCTGCTTGAACTGGGATAGGGCAAGTACGCCTCCCAGTAGGACCAGTATCGCCAGCGCAATTACTATCCATTTAAAGCGCAGTGAGGCGCGCGTCAATCGGCCGATCAATGATTCAATCATTAGCTACCTTTTCCTTTGAAACCGGGGGATCATATCGCAGCGGGAGGGGCAAGTCAACAGGGCCCCGGAGCGGCGCGGGATTCGGCAGAACGGTGGAACCCACAATAATTTGATGGAAGTTCAGTTGAGTCAGGCGAAGGGGATGTTGCGTGAGATGCGGGGGGTGCGAGCGACGGGGCGAAATTTATGGAGCGAAATTGACAGCCGAATACCGCTACCGCTCTTGCGATCTATCCGAATGCGGCCTTTATCTGCTCCCGATCCACTTCCCCCGACTCTGTTCTTGGCATCGCCTCAACAAAGTCGACCAATCGGGGTTTCTTGAACGATGCAATTCGGTCTGCCACCGCCTGCTGCACCGCCTTCGCGCTCAGTTTTGTGCCTGGATTGATCTCGACCACAGCCTTGACCGTTTCACCGTACCTCTTGTCCGGCACACCAATCACGCATACTGCGGCCACTTGAGGCAGATCGAGGATCACATGCTCGACTTCCGCTGGATAGACATTCTCGCCACCGGATTTGATAAGTTCTTTCTCCGGCTTTCGTCCTGCATAGTACAGGTATCCATCCTCATCGAAGCGACCAAGGTCGCCAGTGTGGTGCCAGCCGTTTCGGCCTGCAAAGTCGGTGGCGTCAGGATCGCGCCAGTATCCAGCGAACACGAGCGGGCCTTGCACCACAATCTCGCCTGGTTGGCCGACTGGAACTTCCCGCTCCGAATCATCAACTAATCGGATGGTTGCCAGCGGCAAAGGCTTGCCGGCAGAGCCAGGCCGCTCATCGGCAAGCCCGAAGGTGACAGCTCCCGATGTTTCAGACTGCCCGAATCCGGTCCAGAAGCGGGCATTGGTTTCGGTCTGCAATTGTTGGATCACGTCAGGACTGTCGAGCCCGAACACCATCCTCAAGCTCTCCCAGTTCGCCTCGCCGCGCGCTTCCAGCAGCATCTGAAGCACAGGCGGGAAGTCCGCCATCAGAGTTATCTGATGCTCGTCGATCATCCCGGCCGACATGGCCGGATCAAAGGCTGGAGTTACAACGTTGGCGCCTCCGGCGGCATTGGTGGCCAAGGAAAGCCCCAGTCCAGTGATGTGGAAGAGAGGCAATGCTGCAAGGTGTCGATCGGCAGGAGTCAATCCGATGGCGTCGACGATCTGTTCGTTTGCGTGGAACATATTGCCATGTGTCAGAACTGCCCCGCGCGGTACACCAGCTACGGCCGCGGTCGAAATGATGACGAACGGATCGCTTTCGCTCAGCTCTACGGGGGGCTGACCAGCGGTGGAATAGAGCTCTGACAAAAGACTAAATCCCTCAATGGATGCATCACCCATGATCAACTTCGAGCTTATCGAGCCTAGTTCCAGACCCTCGAGTTGCGCTGCGTGCTCAACTCCAACCATCAGGCATTTTGCATCTGCCAGGGCTAAGACAGGTCCAATCTCCTCAGCGCTAAGCCGCCAGTTGATGGGATAGGCGATAGCTCCGGTTTTAGCGCAAGCCCCATACAGCTCAAGGTATTCGAGCGAATTCTGAGCGAGAACGCAGATCCGGTCGCCCTTTGCCAATCCGATTTCTGATAAGCCGCCGGCGAGGCGGTCAATGCGATCGAGCAACTCGCGATGGGTGAGGGTCGTGACCGGACTCGCGGCTGCAAGGCCCTCACCGTTTTGCTCAGCGTTGCTGGTCAGCTGGTCGTAAAAGGTTTGAATTTGATCAGTCATTATTCGGTTCTCGCAAATTGAGCATAGGGGCTGGGATGTGGATCAAAAGCGCATAATTGCTGTTCGTTGAGGCTCCAGGCTTGATGAGGAGGCCGAGATGGATCTGTGCGCTCAGCCCAGCCATCGCTTGCGACGGCGATAATGCTTTACGTCGCGATAACTCCTGCGTTCGCCGAGTTGGGTGAGCCCAAGATAAAACTCCTTGATATCTTCGTTTTCGGCCAACTCATCCGCAGGGCCATCGAGCACAACTCGGCCCGTCTCCATCACATACGCGTAGTCGGCGACATCGAG
>JBHIBY010000077.1:0-10327 GCA_046759305.1 Anaerolineales bacterium | reverse complement strand
TCGTCCACATAATCCGGATCTGAGAGGTTAAGCCCCTCGCGTGGATCTCCGGGCTCAAGCGGAATAGGCGTCCGGCTGGGAGTGGGAGAGGCTTCTGGTTCCTCGGTCAACTCCTCGGTAGGCGCGGCCTCGGTACCCTCCGCGGTTTCACCCGGCTCTGGTGTGCTCTCATCGATCTCGCCACCCGCTTCTTGAGTAGGAGCAGGCGGTGTAGCCGATGGCTTAAGGGTCGGCTGGGCGGTGAGGGTAGAGGAAACGGAAGTCGCCAGCACGTTGGGAGGGGGTTCTTCGGCAGGCCGATTACAGGCCGAGCCAAGAAGAATCATTGCCAGCAGCAAAGCCTCCAGTCCAAAACGCGTAGAAATGAAGGGCGTTGAACCGTTTGTACGCATTAGGATCTGCTTAAACCCGGCGGAGTATAGCATGGAGGAGTTGCGGGGGTTCGGTGTGCTAAAAGATCGGAGGTGAACCGCCCATTGCGGAGCGCAGGAAGAGGCCATTAGGATCGTTGAAGTCGATGCGGCGTGCAAAGGCCCGCCCAATATCCTGAAGCAGATCGATGGCCCAGATCGCGTCGAGTCCGATGTCGGTCACCTCTTTGCCGGGAGGAACGGTTACACCCAGTTGGTCCATGACATCGGGAGCGAGATCCAGATTGTAGCGACGAAAATCGATACGGCCGGATCCACCGTACTCTAATGTGGTAACAAAGGATTGCCATTCGGAGGCATCCTCGAGCATCTCACGCAGCGCCCACTCGGCCCACTGGAGGAAGGTTGCCCTGTGGGCTTCAATCGGGTGGGGTGTTCGTCCGGTGCCGAAGGACAGCATGCGCGTATCTCCTGGGGGATAGACACCCGCACTGTAATGAATGGCTTCGACTGCAACCTGGTAGCAGGGATTGCCAGAGACTCCTGCTCCGCCGTCGACCCAAGTATGAAGCTCTCCGTCAAGCGTCGCGGAGTGGGCTGGGAAGTAGGTTGGAACGGCGGTACTTGCCAGGACAGCATCCTTCAGCGGTAGCCTTCCCCAGAGCGACGCATTGGCGGCGTTGTCGCGTACGAAGAAGTCTGTGCGGCTTGTGACGGTGTTCTTGCCGGTTATCAGGATGTCGATCGGAAGGCTATTGATCTCTCTATCGGCCCCGATCTCGTCCAGTGTCTTCTCGATGAATTTGCTGCTGTAACGATGATTTCCAAGATTGAGGACCACTTTCCACCAAGGAAGCGCTTGGAAAGCGGATTCAGCCAGGTTGCGATACATCGCCATGAGACCGCGCGCGCTCATTCCGATCGCAAGCCCGGCTGCGATAACCGCTCCGGTCGATGTTCCGGCGACCATGTCGAAAATCTCCCGGGAGGGCTTTCCCTCCGCCCTCTCCAACTCAATTAGGCAAGCCAACGGGATGATCCCGCGGATGCCGCCGCCGTCTATGGACAGAATAGTCTTCATGAAGGACCTCACGGATGGCAGTTGCAGGAGCTGTGCCGAAGGTGGAAGTGTCGGCGGCGCGCTTCCTAGGCCGCGATCGCTTCGACCATTTGCAGTTGGAAGACGCGCCCAAACTCAGAGACGACTGCTTCGGCTACCTGCTCTATTGTTGGGGCAGGATCAAGCAGATCCGCCAGCGAAACCATGGGCGCATCTGGAAGGTCGCAGGCGACAATTCCTTCCCAGTACTGCATGTCGGGAGCCACGTTGAGTGCAAAACCATGCTGGCTTACCCCTTGTGCGGTCACCCGCACTCCAATCGAAGCGAGCTTGGACGGATTCTTGCGCGCTGCGGGAGGGCAGTGCTTGCAGCGCGAGGCGACGTCGGGTTGCACCCACACTCCGGTTTGGCCTTTGCGCTGCCCCGTTGCGAGCCCGAGGGTTGCAAGCGCGCGAATCAACACGCGCTCAAGATCGCGCAAGTAGCCGATAAAGTCGCCTATGGGGAGCCGATTGTCTGACTCGAGACGCCCAAGAGGTATGACTGGATAGCCGACCAATTGACCCGGTCCATGATAAGTCGCGTCCCCACCCCGATCGGTCCAGTGCACCTCGACCTGGCGATCGGTAAGCTCCCCTTCGTCCCAGAGCAGGTTACCTGATTTACCCCGACGCCCGAAGGTGAAGGTGTGGGGGTGTTCCAGTAGAAAGAGTGCGCCAGGGCGTTTGCCGGCGCCGACCTCAATCGCCATGTGCTCCTGAACTGCCCGCGCAGAGAGGAAGTCAATCGTTCCTAATCGATGGACCTCGCATTTGCCTTTTTTGCTCATTTCAAGAGGCCCGGCTCTGCTCCGGAATTATCCGGCGGAAACGGGTATCCGCTTGGCTCGGTTGCCGAATTCTCCAGCAAAAATGGGTATCCGCTTGGTTCTGCTCCGGAATTATCTCGCAGAGATCGGTATCCGCGAGGCCTTGCTCCGGAATTCTCCTGCAGTATTGGGTATCCGCCCGATCGCTGGAGCTCCGGGGCACAAAGAAAATTATGTCAAGCATCGCTCATCTCGGGAACCCTTTGGACGAACCGAGCAACACCTTCGAAGCCGGCGCTCTTTACCAGAGTTAGGCCTCGTTCGAGCCCATGCCCGATGTGAGCAGGTTCATGTGCGTCGGAACCGAGCGTAACCCATCGTCCCCCTTCGTCAAGGAACCAGTCAATCACAGGTCGATCCGGGGCAGACCGAGCTACGGATCGTCGTAGCTGGGACGAGTTTACTTCGAGGGCAAGCCCACGATCGGCAATGGTGTGCAATACTGCGCGGATTTCAGTCTCGTAACGAGCTGGATCAAACTCTCCATACAGATCGAAGCCAAAGCGCTTGACAACGTCCATATGAGCAAGGATATCAAACGTTGCGATCTCAGCCATCTCCCCCAGTTCGAGAAAATATTCTCGATACGCGGCATCGGGCTCTCGGGTGAAATAATCGCGATCAAATATCAACTCATCCCCCACCCAGTGCAGCGACCCCAGTGCGTAGTCCCATGGATAATCATCTAGAACACCTTTCATTTCCTTCAAATATCTATGGGGCTCTCCAAGCTCGATACCTGCGTAGATAGTTAGCTCACCGGCAAACTCGTTGCGATGGCGCTCGAGTTCCTGCCACCAGGTACCCATATCAAAGTAAGCAAAACATGGATCTTCGGGGATGAGATCGTAGTGCTCTGTGAATCCGATTTCGGTGACGCCTGCCGAGAGGGCCGCGCGACACATCTCTAGCATTGTGGAATGGCAATCGCAGGAGTAGTGAGTGTGAACGTGCAGATCAGGAGGCTTAACGGACATGGGCCCTCAATGTTGGGTCTGAAGAGAAGCAGGTGAGAAGATACAGATCAAGGGGCTTCACTGACATATATCCGCAAAGCAGGTTTCGATCGTTGCGCAGGCAACGATATTGCACTAAGTGGCGTGATGGCCCTGCAACAACCGGCTGATTATAATTCCGGCCCTGCCTCGCAGGTGCGCTGAACAAAATGCCCTCCGCATTGCAGATTCGCAGATCTCGCAGATCGACCCACGACAAGAGTGGCGGACCGCTTGTGGTCGTGCTTACCTTGCTTTTAGCCCTGACTGCAGGATTGGCACTGCTTGGCACAGCCGCCTACCTGGCGTTGGTTCGCGGACTACCAGATGTGGGCCAGGTCGAAGCGCAGTTTGGGATGCGAGGCGCTGAGACGTTTCGGCCGCTCCTAGTATATGACCGCTCAGGGGAACAAGTGCTCTATCAGCATCTGCATCCAGCGGCCCAGCCGAGGCAATGGATCGATCCTGACAAAGCTCCTGCAAGCCTGGCGCAGTCAATTGTGGCTGCGGTCGAACCGGATTTCTGGACCAGCCCAGGCTACGATCTTTCCAGCCAAACGGCTTCGACGATCAGCGAGCGCTTGGTAGAGGTGGCACTCTTGCCTCCCGGGGAGCCCTCACTTACAAGAGTCATTCAACGTGCTCTGCTTGCGGCGGAACTCACCCGCCGATATCCCAAAGAAAGAATCTTAGCCTGGTACCTCAACAGCGCCGATTTCGGCAACGCCGCGTATGGCATCGATTCGGCGGCTCTCGCCTATTATGGAAAGCACGCCGGAGAACTGTTGCTGGGCGAAAGCGCATCCCTGGCGGTGCTCCTGGAATCTTCTCCAACTGCATCAGATTCTCACGCGGGCAGAGCAGGAGCCCTCGAAACGATGGTGGACATGGGATCCATTACGCGCGCCCAATCGCGCTCTGCTGAGAAGGACCCCTACCCATCACTAGAAGAGCCCGAGCGCCCAAGTTTCGCTTCCTACATCATTTGGCAACTCACGCGAGTCTTGGGTGAAGCGGTAGGCGGTCGGAGCGGCCTCAAAGTCATTTCCACAATTGATTTCGATCTACAGCAACAAGCGACGTGTGCGGCTGAATCCCACATTTTGAGGCTATCTGGAGAGCCTATAGGAACCGTGAGCAGCGCCTCAAACAACAGCCCCTGCGTATCCGCTGCGCTGCTTCCCACGCTGAGGCCGCGGGATGCTGGATACGACCACCAGATCGAGGATTGGGCTCTTGTCGTAATCGATCCAATTTCCGGCGAAATCCTGGCCGCGCAAGGTCCGTTCGATCAGCTCCAGAGCCCGGAGCCGCTGCTCGATCCCTTCACCTACCTTACCGCCTTCTCGCGCGGCAGCACACCATCCAGCATGGTCGTGGATTTAGGCGTTGACCCGCATGGGCCAATACGGATGCGCACCGCGCTCGCCAACTCTTATCCTGATCCGGCTTCAACTATGCTGGCCGCACTTGGCGAAGAAAGCGTTGACAGGACACTGACGCAATTGGGTCTGAGCGGGACGCGTGACTCAGCCAGCCTACTGGATATCATCTCAGGCTACGGCGTGTTGGCGGCTGAAGGGAGACGAACGGGAGTAGGCGAAACTCCATCCATAATCAGGTGGGTTGAGGATTCACAGGGGGATAGACTCTATGAGTACGTACCCCAAACCCGCCCCGTTGTAAGTTCTCAACTCGCCTACCTGATGGTTGATGTCTTATCCGATGATTCGCTGCGTTGGGAAGAACTCGGAAAGGGCAACAGTTTGGAGATTGGTAGAGCGGCGGGTGCGATATCTGGCAGCTCGGTGGAAGGTGCAGTGAACTGGGCGATTGGTTTCACACCGCAGCGAGCCGTCGGTGTTTGGCTTGGTGGTTCGCCGCTCATTGAAGTGGATCGAACGAATGGGGCAGCAGCTATATGGAACGCCGTTATGCGATTTGCTTCCGCTGAGCTACCAGCGCAGGGTTGGGATCTGCCATTTGGAGTGACGGAGGTGGAAGTGTGTGACCCGTCTGGGCTCCTACCTACCCAATACTGTCCAGGCATCGTGCGTGAGGTGTTTATTCTAGGGACTGAACCAACGCAGTATGACAATCTCTATCAGCCCTTCCGCGTCAATCGGGAAACAGGCAAGCTGGCAACTCTGTTAACGCCCCTCCAGTCCATCGAAGAACGGGTGTATTTCATTCCTCCCCCTGTGGCCGAAGATTGGGCTGTTGCGACGGGGATTGAGCGACCGCCGCAAGAGTACGACACCCTAAGTTCCAGGGCGGTTGAATATCCAGGTGTCCAGATTATGTCTCCAGCGCCATTCGAGATATTGGGTGACAGCATAGCGGTTCGAGGGGATGCGAATATCAAGGGATTTGATTACTTTCGCCTGCAGTATGGGCTGGGCCTCAATCCAACGCGTTGGATTCAGATCGGGGCCGACCAGGAGCAACCAGTGGACGGCAGCCGACTCGGTACATGGTCTACCGAGGGTCTAAATGGCTTATACACCTTGCAGCTAATAGTGGTTTTGGATGATGGTCAAGTGAGAACTGCGGCTGCGCCGGTGACACTCGACAATGAACCGCCCGTCATCGAGCTGCTGGCTCCATCACCCGGCGAGTCTTTTTCGCTCAGCACGGAGGATGCGCTCTCCATTAGTGCCTCAGCCATCGATGAGGTCGGGTTGGAGCGAGTTGATTTCTTCCTCGACGGGCGCCGGATTGGATCGGCCACCGCCGCGCCTTTCACCATCAATTGGGCTCTACCTAGTCGGACCGGTGAATACGAAATCTTTGCCCGCGCTTATGATACGGCTGGGAACCGAAGCGAGAGCCTCAAGGTCTTGATCGAACTCATCCCTTAGTCGGAACAATCTAGTGGGGGCTCCCTCGCTCAAAGGGTCGAGGGAAATCCGGGTGCGTATCGCGCGTGGTGGGATGGTTGATCCGGCTGGTTCCACTTCCCTGGCCTTTGGAGACGAGCAGAAGCTGGGCGTATGTCGCGCAGTGTGAGCTTGATTTCCGATGCCCTAGGAGTCGAGGGGAGGACGCCAATCCGGGTGCATATCACGCGTAGCGGGGCTGTTGGTCAGATTGGTCTGATTTCCCCCGCCTGCAGTCATGAGGTAAACGTCTGGCTTGCCGGCGCGGGTGCTAGTGAATGCGATCATCTGACCGTCCGGCGAGAAGACCGGCTCTTTATTACCGTTGGTTGAAGTGAGTTTAGTGAACGTAGATGCTCGATCTTCAACCCGGGCGGTGTAGATCTCATTTACCCCACGCGTGTAAAACCATGTGAATAGAAAGTGGGTTCCGTCGGGCGACCAACTCAGGTCTTCCAAGCTGCGCATCTGATCGCGCCGATCAAAATCCAGCGGAACTGCAACCTCGGGAGGCCGCACGAAAATCTCAGAAGGAGCATTGTTGATCGACTCCAGCACCGCTAATCGGTAGTCCGTCGGAATCCAGCCCGGTAGATCGATCCCGGCCGGCGCCCAGGCGGGCGAGGATTCCGCAGCGCAGAAGTCGGTGTGACAGGAAACATTTCGGGCACGCACATCAGCACATCCATCGGGCGCATTCAGACATAGAGCATCTTTAATGAAGACTTGCGGGGTATCGTTGGCGCGCGTGCTTGTGAACGCAATCTGCGACCCATCCGGCGACCAGACGGGATCAGTGTCATCTCCCTCAAAACTGGTCACTTTAGCGATCCCTGTGCCATCGGCATTGATAACCCACAGGTCCAAGCCTAGCTGATTGCCGAAGTCGTCGGTTCCGCCGGAGGCAACATAGAGCAACCTCGTTCCGTCCGGTGACCATTTCGGCTGGGTCTTTTCTCCTGGGTCAAAAGTGAGCTGGAGCGGGTCGCTTCCGTCCGGATTCATAGTCCAGATCTGCAGCACCTGGTCTGCCCGGTCGCTCACGAATGCGATCTTTGAGCTTCCTCCCAGAACGACCGGTACCGGAGTATCCGTCGGAACCGCGGTTTCCGTTGGTACTTCGGTCGGTTTATCCGTTTCTGTTGGAACTAGAGTCTCAGTCGCGGTCGGCTCAGGCGTGGAGGTATCTGAAGGCTCGACCACAACCGCGACAATCGGCTCCGTTGGCTCCGGCTCTGGACTCTGCCCACCACCAAATAGTACCCCGCCTCCCAGAAACACCACCGCCGCAACACCCAGCGCGGCCAAAACCAGGATCGGCGCTCCGATACGAACTGCGCGCGGCAATCCACCTGCGCGAACGGTAGGTAAGTCTGCGCCGCCGTGCATGGCAGCCTTGAAGCCGGCAACATCTGGGAAGCGTTCGTCTTTCGGCAGCGCAAGCGCGTGCATGATTGCAGCTTCCGCGTATACAGGAATCTCCGGATTGATCTCCCGGGGTGGAATCAACTCGCCCTGATTAAGCATACGGTCAATGCTGTTGGCGGGCTGTTGTCCCGTCAACAGGTAGTAGAGCGTCGCGCCAAGGGCGTACTGATCGCTGCGCGTGTCGGTCCCGGAACCGCCAAACTGCTCCGGAGGAGAAAAGCCTGGAGTCATGCCGCGTGCCCCAGTGGCGGTCTGGGCGTCGGTATGGGCTTTGGCAATACCGAAATCTACAAGGATCACTCGCCCATCGGGTTGAAGCTTTAGATTGCCCGGCTTGAGATCGCGATGGATCACTGGTGGTTGGCGAGTGTGGAGGAATGTAAGCGCATCGCACACGTCATCCGACCATCTCAGAACCTCCGCCACTTCTGGTTGCTGACGGGTGATCTGGGTTTGCAGGTCTTCGCCCTCTATGTAGTCCATAATCAGATATTGGATCTCATCGAGAATGAAGTGGTCTGTCACGCGAGGAAGGTTGGGATGACGAAGGCTAGCGAGCAGCTTTGCCTCGCGCCTAAATTGGGCCTCCGAATCAGGATCCGGATTGAGGTTCTCCTTGACCGCGACCTTGATATCGAGGGTTTGATCGTAGGCCAGATAAACGGTTCCCATGCCGCCCTTGCCGAGTTGGCTTTCGATACGGTATCGCTCGTTAAGGATCGATCCAGTTTCTAACGTCATGAAGCGCATTGTAGTTTAGTTCGGAGCGATCGGACCAGGGATTTGATTTATCCGGGTTCAGCATTTACCGGGGCTATAATGCCGGCACCGCTGGGGTAAGGAGGGATCGTGTCCCAATCTATTTTGTTGCTCTTACGCATCATTCACATCGTTGGAGGCGCCTTTTGGGTCGGTAGCGCCTTTCTGCTTACGCGGTTTGTCGCTCCGGCGGTGGCCATGGCGGGGCCAGAGGGTGCAAAGTTTATGCAGACACTGGTGCTGAAAACACGCTACATCGTAACGATTGCCGCTGCTGCCGGACTTACAGTCCTGGCTGGCTTAATCTTGTATTTCAATAAGTTAGGAGCTTTCAACGATTTCAATATTGACTGGCTCTCGACGACGCAAGGTATCATCTTCACTATTGGCACGCTTGTCGGCATTTCCGCTTTTGTAGCCGGCTTCCTCCTGGGGTCCAACAGTCGCCAGCTTGCAGAACTTGGGGCCAGCTTAGAAGGCCCTCCTTCGTCTGAACAGGCAGCTGAGATTGCGGGTTTTCAGAATCGACTTGCCAATCTAGGCGCTATAACTTCCATCTTGCTGCTGGTGACGCTGATATCCATGGCGATTGCGCAATCCTTTTAGCGTTTGGCCTGTTCCTCAAATATCTGACTGACTTTGTAAGCCCGGCGTAAGTTATCCCGCGTTGTCCGCCGGCATGGTCTTCCTCTATACTAAGGCCGCCTTTTTGTGGTCCGTACAGGGGTGAATTCATGATACATACTACAATCCATCGTCCGGCGGCACTAATGCTTGCCGGGCTCGTAATGGCTGCATTGGCCTGTAATTTCGGTCAGGCCGAGCCTGACGAACCCGCTCCACCTCCCGCCCAAGAGCAAACTCAATCAGATCCAGAACCGCCGAGCGAGCAGATATCCGAAAGCGGGTCGATTTCAAGCTTGGATGATGTGCGCCAGGCGGTGGTGCAGATTGAGGCACAAGGCACATTTATCGATCCGGAGGTCGGTTTGCAGGTGAACTATGCGGGTCGCGGATCGGGTTTCATCATCGATCCCTCTGGAATCGCGGTCACCAACAATCACGTGGTAACCGGAGCTGCCTTATTGAAGGTTTGGGTCGGAGGCGAGAGCGAGCCGCGCAACGCTCGAGTGTTAGGTGTTTCTGAGTGCTCCGATCTAGCAGTGATTGACATCGAGGGGGATAGCTACCCGTTTATGGATTGGTATGAAGGCCGCATCGACGTTGGTCTGGAGATTTACTCCGCTGGTTTTCCCCTTGGAGACCCAGAGTTCACCCTGACGAGAGGCATAGTTTCCAAGGCCAATGCCGGCGGGGATACAGATTGGGCCAGTCTGGATTCAGTCCTCGAGCATGACGCAACAATTAATCCCGGCAATTCGGGTGGACCGCTCGTGGACGGCTCTGGAAAGCTGGTCGGCGTAAACTACGCGACCTCGCCTGTATTCTCCCAATACTTCGCTATCTCGCGTGACGTCGCGTCGGGCATCATCGATACACTTCGCCAAGACCAGGACGTCGACTCTATCGGTGTGAACGGGGTAGCCGTGGCAAGCGATGACGGATCCCTATCAGGCGTCTGGGTAAGTTCAGTGGCCTCCGGTTCACCTGCCGACATGGCGGGGGTCCTTCCCGGAGACATTCTCACCACTATGGAAGGGCTGGTGCTTGCAACTGACGGCACAATGGCAGACTACTGTGACATATTACGTACTCACGGGTCAGAGGCGACCTTGGGAATTGAGGTGCTTCGATATCAGGACGGTCAGTACCTTGAAGGGCAGCTCAACGGACGACCGCTAGAGACCTCCTTCTCGTTTGAATCCGAGCTTGGTCCGGCGGTCGGTGGAGACGGGAGTGCGACCAATGGTTCGTATAGCAATTACGAATGGGTGAGCGACGACTTTGAATCGATCACTGTGGAGATTCCATCGGAATGGGTCGATGTGGACGGGAGCCCATGGGT
>JBHIBY010000076.1:0-10512 GCA_046759305.1 Anaerolineales bacterium | reverse complement strand
ATCTCCGCCGCCAAGAACGCCAGCCAGCTGCACAAGCAGCATGTTGCGCTCTTTTCGCTTGAGATGTCGAACGAGCAGCTGGTTCAGCGATTGGTTGCGCAGGAGACCGGAATCAACTCCCAAAGGTTGCGGCTTGGCGAGATCCAGGACGAGGAATGGCCGCTCTTCACGCAGGCCGTTAGCGCGCTTGGAGAGACCCATATTTACCTTGACGACACACCCTCCATCACTCCGCTGCAGCTACGTACCAAATGCCGCAGATTGCACATGGAGGTTGGGCTGAATCTCATCATCATCGATTATCTGCAACTGATGGTCGGGGACACGCGTATGGACAATCGCGTGCAGGAGGTCTCCTATATATCTCGAAACCTAAAGGCACTGGCGCGCGAGCTCAATGTCCCGGTGCTGGCCGCAGCCCAGCTATCACGTGCGGTCGAGCAGCGAGCAGACAAGCACCCACTCCTGTCCGACCTTCGCGAATCCGGAAGTCTGGAGCAAGACTCAGATATCGTGATGTTTATCTACCGGCCCGACCAGTACGAAACCGATACGCTCAAACAGAATATCGCTGAGATCATGGTCGCAAAGCATCGCAATGGGCCGGTGGGGAGTGTGGAGCTGGTGTTCCGCGAATCGCTTGCCAAATTCGAGAATGCGGCCGCCCCGCGATTGCGGGAGGCCGAACCCGCGCCCGAAGCATGACCACCTTTAGTGGCTTTCCGGCGGGCAAAACCCGCCTGACAGCCATCCCAAATCCCTTTTTTAGCGAACTGCTGCCCAGCATCGATCATCTGGCAGAACTTAAGGTCACACTTTATTCCTTCTGGTACCTTTCTCGTTCCGAGGGAGATTTCCCATATCTCAACCGAGATGAATTGGCACAGGACAGCCTGCTATTAGAGGCTCTGTCAGGCCCACTAAGAGGATTGGAAGCGCTGGACGATGCACTCGAGCGATGTGTTTCGCGCGGTTCGCTGCTCAAGGCGACCATGAACATGGGCAATGGTTCGCAGAGCTTCTACTTCTTAAATGGCCCAAACGGCCGTGCAGCGGTAGCCGCCATTGAAGCCGGGGAATGGAGGCCAAGTGGGGACGCTGAGGCGCCACTTGAGCTACGGTTGGAACGACCCAACATTTTCAATCTCTACGAGAAGAATATTGGACCGCTCACTCCGATGATCGCCGACAGGCTGCGGGATGCAGAGCAGAGCTATCGAGAGGATTGGATCGTCGACGCCATTCAGATCGCGGTAGATAACAACGTCCGCAAATGGCGCTATGTAGAGGCCATCCTGGAAGATTGGATGGAGACGGGGAAGCATGAACGAGAGGATCGAGGAGACACCGAAAGAGCCCGAAGACGCTACCAGCAGGGCCAATTCGCGGACTTCTGGGACGCCTAACGGATCTGCGGATCTGCTGGGTGATCCGGATTGCCCCCACTGCGGAGGCGTTGGATATCTGCGCGTTCAGGCGCCAGTCGGACATCCTGACTTCGGCCGGCTGGAAATCTGCGAGTGTCGTGAGTCAGAAATTCGGTCACATCTGCAGGAGCGACTCTTCCATCTCAGTCGCCTCGATGAACTGAGGCAGCTGAAGTTCGACACCTTCAACCCCAATGGACGTGTAGGAACAACAGAGCAGGAACGAGAATCCCTGCATACTGCCTTCATGCGAACCAAGACCTACTCGCAAAACATCGAAGGATGGCTTCTGCTACAGGGAGGATTTGGGGTCGGTAAGACGCATCTGGCGGCCGCAATTGCGAACGAAGCAACCGTGCGCGGAGTGCCTACGTTATTCCTCACCGTCCCCGATCTACTGGATGAGCTGCGCGCCACATTCAGCGACGACGACATTTCCTTTCAGCAGCGCTTCGACGAGATTCGCACCGCCCCGTTGATCGTTCTAGATGATTTTGGCACTCAAAATGCGACGGAGTGGGCACGCGAAAAGCTGTTTCAGATCCTAAATCATCGATACACGAATCGTTTGCCGGTCGTGATCACCACGAATCTGACGCTGGAGGAGATCGAAGCTCGGTTGCGCTCGCGTATCCTGGATCCGTCCGTGGTTGATCGGGTCTACATCCTCGCCCCGGACTATCGCACGCCGAAACAGGCCGGTCGGGAAGAGCTCTCTTCGCTGGACCTGCACCACGATCAGACTTTCGACACCTTCAGCCTTCGCAAGAGCGAGAAGCTGCCGCGAGACCAGGTTCGTTCGCTAGAAGATGCGCTCAAAGCCGCTCACGTATTTGCGGAAGACCCCCACGGATGGCTGATGCTCGGTGGAAGCTACGGGGTTGGAAAAACCCATCTGGCGGCTGCGATCGCCAATCATCGCCTCAGCCAGGGACATCCGGTAACCTTCGTGAGTGTGCCTGACCTTATGGATCACCTTCGAGCGACTTTCAGCCCCGCTTCAACGGTGTCATACGATCGCAGGTTTAACCAGATCCGGAACGCGCCCTTATTGGTGCTCGACGATCTCGGGACAGAAGCCATGACACCCTGGGTGCGTGAGAAGCTCTACCAGCTGTTCGGTTATCGATTCGACTCCAAGCTTCCGACGGTGATCACTTCGGCCAGTACGCCGGCCAAGATCGATCCACGCATTCGAGCTTGGACCGATCGAGAGCTCTGCGTACGCAAGCTCATCACCGCTCCCTCATATCGTGGAAGCCGGTGACCGCTCCATCCTATCGCGGGACCCGGTGAGGGCTGCGTGATAGAATCCGCCCGCTGCGACCAGGCGAGGGAGCATAGGCTGTAGGAAATAAGGATCAGCCTGAGAAGATTCTGATCGGAATTCCGCCCTACATCTGCGCGTAATATTTCCCTGCCCAGCAAGCGCCCCCATCGTCTAGGGGACTAGGACGTGGCCCTTTCAAGGCCAAAACCGGGGTTCGAATCCCCGTGGGGGCACCTCTCGTAAGTTCTCTGTAAGCTTTTCCCTCCGCAGTTCCTTCTAGAATGGACCCAGACCGTCCTTCCACGCGGAAGGTCGATGTGTCCAACGATAACAACAAGGTACTGATCGCGGACGACCACGACAGCACTCTCGACCATTTGGGAGAGGTGCTGGGCGAATGGGGTTATCAGGTCGTCGCCGTCCACGATGGCAAAGAGGCCTGGGAAATTCTCCAGCGAGACGACGCGCCGCGTATGGCCATCCTAGATAAGAGAATGCCGGGGATGGACGGGGTGGAAATCGTGCGCCGCGTGCGTGAACAGTCCCAAGAGCCGTACATCTACATCCTCTTGCTGACCATGTACGATGAGGAAAAATACATGGTTGCTGGGTTGAATGCCGGCGCCGATGACTACATCGTCAAGCCCTTCCGGTCGCACGAGCTGCAAGCACGGTTGGAAGCGGGCAAACGGATCCTGGAAATTCAAGGGCAGCTCATCCAGACCCGTGACCGATTGCACTCTCAAGCCACAACCGACGCAGCCACTGGCCTTTGGAATCGAGCAGCTATATTGGACATCCTCGAGCGCGAGATGGAGCGCGGCAGACGGAAGGGCGAACACATCGGGTTGGCGATAATCGATCTGGACGATTTCAAACGCATCAACGATTCCTACGGGCACCAAGCCGGAGATACCGTCTTGTTGGAATGTGGGCAGCGCATGCGAAATTGCGTCCGTACCTATGATGCCACCGGGCGCTACGGAGGCGACGAGTTCCTCTCAGTCCACCCGGGCTGCGACCTCGAGCAAGCGGTTATGCTGGGCGAGAGATTGCGGAGAGAAATCGCGAAAGACACCGTGATGATCGGCGAAGCGCCGCTCTGGGTTACCGCAAGCGCAGGCGTAGTCTCGAGCGAGCTGTTTCCAGATGCAGATGCGGATGAGCTAATTGCATTGGCAGATGAGGCGCTCTATGTAGCCAAGCGCGCAGGGCGAAATCGACTGGAAATCGCCGAAAAGTTCGCCAAAACCTAGCGCCCTCAAGCAGTGAGTATCTGAGAGCCTCCTCTTGGGGGCTTTTTTTTGAGGCGGCAGGGTTCAGTATTGAGGTGCTGGAAAGCACGTAAAGAAGTCACTCGGTCAAGGAATCTCTCCGCCTGTGTCCCCATTCGGGGGCGTCACTGTTGAGGCGTTAGAATTTAGTTCAAAGGTAGGAAATGATCTTAGTTACAGGTGGTGGCGGATATGTCGGTAGCCACATCGTACGGCGGCTGGCCGAAAATGGAGAACCGGTTCGCGCGCTGATTAGAGATCAGCAACGAGCCGATCGTGAAGGTCGTCTGAGCGGTCTCCCGATTGAGATCGTTCTCGGGGATGTGACGAATCCAGAAAGTCTTCCGCCGGCATTGGACGGAGTTGAATCCGTGATTCATACTGTCGCGATCGCTATCGAAAAAGGCAGGAAGACCTATGAGGAAGTCAACTATCTGGGGACCGTCAATGTCGTGAACGCGGCCAAAGCAAGCGGCGTGCGTCGCTTTGTCAATTTATCTCAGCTGGGGGCCGATTCCTCATTGCCCTATCGCTTCCTGGCCTCCAAGGGGCGCGCGCAAGAGGCAGTAGCCGGCTCGGAGCTGAATTGGACGGCATTCCGTCCTTCTGTTATCTGGGGACCTGAGGATGAGTTCGCGAACACCTTTGCGAAGCTGGTTCCGTTTTCGCCGGTCATCTATCCGGTTGTTGGTAACGAGAGTTCAATATTTGAGCCGGTCTGGGTCGAAGACGTGGTGACATGCATTGTAAGGTCGCTTTCAGAGCCAGCTACTATCTACCGAGAGTATGAATTGGGGGGGCCGGAGATCCTAATCCTTGAAGAGATCGAACGCCGTACGCTTGCTGCGGTTGGCTCAAAGCGTTCTCTGGTGCGGTTTCCGATGCCCTTATTGCGTCTGATCGTGACGTTTATGGAAGCTCTGCTGCCTGCCCCTCCTGTCACCCGCAGCTTGCTTGAGCTTCTTGCTGTGAGCAATGTGACGCAGGACAACGCTCTCTCCCACTTTGTGGATACCCCCCGTCCCTTTACACCAGAAAACACGGCGCCCTACATGCGTCAGTTTGACGCCCGCTCAACCCTCGCACAATTCTTCGGTAGATCCTGAATCTTCAGTTCGCTCAGCCCTGTACGGCGCAGCTCCGTAAGCTGACTGATAGCTTTTCGAGCCCGCTGCTAAGGTCACTGAAAGCTGGTGCCCCTACAATGTGGCCAAACAGAGAGGACTGCAGATGTTAACTTTGGGCGCTGAAAATATTGAAACTTCCCGATCGATCCTAGTGGTCGACGATGAGCGTGGCTTCTGCGATGTCGTGACCGTCATCCTTGAGAGCCAGGGCTACGAAGTACATAGAGCTCACCACGCGAACGATGCCTTTGGCCTGTTGGATGAAACTACCCCTGATCTGATACTAACCGACATGATGATGCCGGAAATTGACGGCGTCGGCTTGATCAAGCGGCTGCAGGAGACCCCAGCCTGGGCGGATATCCCGGTAGTCGTGGTCAGCGCTTATTCGGAACCCGAGATTCAGGAAAATGCCTTTGAAGCGGGTGCGGCAGGCTTCATGTCGAAGCCATTCTCGGCCAGCGAACTGCGCTCCACGGTGGGCGCCTACTTCACGGAGAATTGATCCGATGCAAGCAATTACACAGGCGATTACACAAGCAATCACGCGCTAGCAGGGGGCTCCAGAAGCATCCAACTCTCCCCACGCTCGTGGGGAGTTTGTTTTGTGAATAGAATGTGAAGCAGTTCGTAGGGAGTTTGCTCTGCTGTGGAACGATTGTGGAGCAGCGCGCGGGAAGTTTGCTTTTTCTTGGGCCGAGCGCGGCGCAGTGCGCGGCCATTCTGCGTTCATTGGGCACGAGTGCGGAGCGACGGGCGGTCACTACCTTGCGCTGAGAACTTGACGCTCTCCGGAGCCCCGTCTACAATCCGGTTGGAGAGGGAAAATGAATACTCGCCGCATCATCCTTTGGGTTATATCAATCGGGTTCGGAGTGGTTTCAACTGCGGGGACAATCATCGTCTTCGGTTCGGATCTGAATCGCTTCTGGACCAACTTTCTTTTCATCGGGGATCTCCCCCTGTTGCTCTTCATCGGATACGGAAGCCTGGCCTTCATCTGGTTGGACCTAATTCTACAGACCCAGTACCTCAAGAACTAATAGCCCTCCGTTTGCACGCAGGCGGCTGATCACGAGATCCGTCGCTTTTCTTGTACCAGCGGATTTGATAGTTTTTGCCAGCCTCAGTATGTAGGCTGTTATGCTGAGATGAACTCTGACAATAAACCGCCCAACTCTCGAATTGCAGATTTCTACAAGCTAGAAATGGAAGATCGTCGGTCGCGTCTTATCGAGGCCACAGGAATCCCGATTGATGGTTTGCTGGGTGGCGAAGGGCTTGACTCCTCGCTCGCGGATTCGATGATCGAAAACGTAGTGGGCATTCATGGCCTTCCGCTTGGCATCGCGACTAATTTCGTCGTAAACGGAAGAGATGTCCTGGTGCCCATGGTCATTGAGGAGCCTTCGGTGGTTGCAGGCGCCTCATTCATGGCTAAGTTGGTCCGTGCCTCCGGGGGGTTTCACGCGCAGGCGGATCCGTCTCATATGATTGGTCAGATCCAGGTGCTGGATCTCCAGGATCTGCAGAAAGCCAAGGCGGCTCTCTTCGATGCAGAACCTCAATTGCTCCAGGCCGCGGATGAGGCAGGCCCGATGATGGTAGCCGTGGGTGGCGGAGCTCGCGCTATTGAAGTGAAGACCTTCCCAGAGAGCCCAGCCGGGCCGATGTTGGTTTTCTATATGATTTACGACACAGTAGACGCCATGGGGGCGAATTCTGTGAATACCGTCCTGGAGGCTATTGCCCCGCGAATCGAAGCTCTGACCGGGGGCAGGGCCCATCTCCGGATTCTGTCCAACCTTGCAGATCGGCGGCTCGCCAGGGCGACGTGTAGCCTTCAACCGGACACCTTGGCGTTCGGCGAGTTCACCGGCGAGCAAGTGCGAGATGGAGTAGTCGAGGCCTGGGCGTTCGCCGCGGTCGATCCCTACCGCGCAGCGACGCACAACAAAGGCATCATGAACGGTGTGGACGCGGTAGTGATCGCGACCGGCAATGACTGGCGCGCGGTTGAGGCCGGAGCCCACGCCTATGCAGTTCGAGACGGAAGGTACCAACCGTTGAGCCGCTGGTGGGTAGGCGAGAATGGCGAGCTAAAGGGTGAGCTCGAGCTGCCGCTTGCCCTGGGAACGATAGGGGGTGCGACGAGCGTCCACCCTGGAGCTCGCGATGCGCTAATGGTTATAGGGGTTGAGAAAGCACACGAATTAGCAGAAGTCGTCGCTTCGGTGGGCTTAGCTCAGAACCTGGCAGCGCTTCGCGCGCTGGCGACGGAGGGTATTCAGCGGGGCCACATGGGACTCCATGCCCGGCAACTGGCAATCGCAGCCGGCGCACGCGATAGTGAGATCGATACGGTTGCCAGCGCTATGGTTGAGGGTGACAAGATTAATCTTGAGAGCGCCGAAGAGCTGCTTAGCCGGCTCACAGATGGGTGACCTATACTCGAAAGAGAGATCAATGTCAGAAAATAGGGTCCTTAAGCCAATACGCGAAACAGGGTTCGCGGGATACGGAGCATACATCCCTCAATACCGACTTCCAGCCAAGGAAGTGGCTAGAATCTGGACTGACGGGAAGGGGGGGCTTCCCATCAACGAGAAGGCGGTCGCGGGTCTTGACGAAGACGTCATCACGATGTCCATCGAGGCGGCCCGCAGCGCCGTTGCACGAGCAGCGATCGAGCCCACAGAGATTCGTGCGGTTTGGGTGGGATCTGAGTCGCACCCGTATGCGGTCAAACCAACCTCGACCGTTGTAGCGGAGGCCATTGGCGCCACCCCACATACACAGGCTGCGGATTGGGAGTTTGCCTGCAAAGCGGGGACAGAAGCGATCCAGGCCGCGATCGGATTTGTAGGATCCGGGATGGCCAACTATGCGCTGGCTATTGGCATGGACACTGCCCAGGGTCGGCCCGGGGACGCGTTGGAATATACTGCCGGCGCGGGAGGCGCGGCATTTATCGTCGGCCCCGCAGAGGATGCAGTGTGCGTGATCGAGGGATCTTATTCCTACGCTACCGACACCCCAGACTTCTGGCGTCGGGCGAACGAGACCTACCCGGAACACGGAGAACGGTTCACCGGGGAGCCGGCCTACTTCAGCCATATACAGACCGCCGCCGAAGCCCTCATGGAGGCCATGGAAACCTCCCCAACCGACTATCGGTTCGCAGTGTTTCATCAGCCCAACACCAAGTTCCCGGTTCGGGTCGCTAAATTGTTGGGGTTTGAGCATGCGCAAATTGAAGCGGGATTGCTGGTACCCGATATTGGCAATACCTATGCCGGTTCAGCGATGGTGGGTCTTACTTCGATTCTGGATGTCGCTGAGCCTGGTGATCGCATCCTGATGGTCTCCTATGGGTCCGGGGCAGGATCCGATGCCTTCAGCCTTCGGGCCACAGATGCATTGCCCGAGCGCCGGACGGTGGCTCCCGATACCCTCAGCTACGTGAATCGGCGCACAGAGATTGACTACGCGACCTACGCTCGGTTAAGAGGGAAACTGGCAATGAAATGAGCATAGCGAAAGACACCGTAGTTGTTGCTGGTGTGAGCATGATGCCCGTGGGCGAGCATTGGGACCTTTCGCTGCGCCATCTGGCCCTCGACGCGATAAGTGTCGCGTTGGCCGATTCTGGCGGGCTTCGGCCCCAGGCGCTGTATGTCGCCAACATGCTCGCGCCCGCGCTCTCAGGCCAATCTCATCTAGGAGCACTTCTGGCGGATTTTGCCGGCTTGCGCGGCGTAGAGGCCAATACGGTAGAGGCCGCCGGCGCATCGGGAGGCGTAGCAGTTCGCCAGGCCTATCTTGCGCTTGCATCGGGCGCGATTGACGTGGCTGTTGTACTGGGAGTGGAGAAGGTCACCGACAAGTCCAGCGGTCAAGTACAGTCTGCTCTCGCCACTACAACCGACTCGGAGTACGAAGCCGTCCAAGGGGTAACGCCGAGCGCTCAAGCCGCTCTTCTCATGCACCGGTACCTTTATGAACACGATGCCCCGAATGACTCCATGGCGGGTTTCAGTCTGACCGCTCACCAGAATGCGGTTACCAACCCAAATGCTATGTTCCGCAGAGCGATCCAGCGCGAGCAGTACCTCAATGCGCCGGTTGTCAGCGAACCGCTCAACACCTTCGACGTTGCGCCGCTTGCGGACGGTGCATCAGCTGTTGTTCTGGCTCGCGCGGCAGCTCTGCCAGATCGCACTCAATATCCTCAGGTTGAGATCGCGGGCTCGGCAACTGCTACCTCAGCCCTGGCCGTGCATGATCGGCCGGACCCGCTGGCCCTGACCGCAGCCAGCCATTCTGTAGAGGCCGCAATGTTGCAAGATTCTTTGTCACCTACTGATATTGGTCTATTTGAATTGCATGATTCATTCTCGATTTTCGCTGCGCTTTCATTGGAGGCGGCCGGCTTTGCGGAGCGAGGAGAAGGATGGAAGCTAGCTCAGAACGGTGGCATCACCTTGGCCGGAGAAATACCGATCGCGACCTTTGGCGGATCGAAGGCGCGCGGTGAGCCAGGCGCGGCAACGGGCGTTTATCAGCTGGCTGAGGCCACGCTCCAGCTCCAGGACCGTGCAAACGAGAATCAAGTGCCCGACGCCACCATAGCTATGACTCAGTGCCTGGGAGGGTCCGGCGCTACGGCCTCAACCCACATCCTGAGGCGCGTGAACTAGATATCGTCTGCAATTGACTCAACAGTTTTTTCCCCCCTGCTCCGAAGATCTCATCAACACAAGTCGAAAACGAAAGCAGATCGGCTATGCGCAACAGCGGATGCGCCGATCCGGCAAACTGGAGCGTACGGTATGATGTACCTTAGAGGTCGGAGAGAAGAATAACGATTTCCCCGTTCCTGAGAGTTTCTGAGAGAGTCAATTGAATAGATTCGCAGGCATGGAGACATCTCAACATTGGAGACTCAAGCAGCAGCGCTACGCGCTCGTCGGTGAGGTCTGTCCAAACTGCACGTATAAGATCTTCCCGCCGCGCGACATCTGTCCAGATTGCGGCGAGGACGCCCGCGATCTATTCCAGTTCAGCGGTCAAGGCGAGGTCTACTCTCACACGACCGTTTATCAAGCGCCAGCGGGACATGCGGAGAACGCGCCCTATCCGGTGGCTATTGTGCAGCTGGAAGAGGGTCCGCTCGTCACAGCCCAGCTTACGGATATCGGGGATGAGCCAGTTGAAATCGGAACTCCGGTTGAAATGGTGACACGAAAGCTGGGTTCAGATGGCGAACGCGGCATGCTCGTGTACGGTTACAAATTCCGACGGCAGCTTTCTGACCCAGAATAGGAGCATTCAGCTCTCCCATACTCAAGCTGCCTATCGGCAGCCTTTTTTCATTCTCGGCCTGGATTCCATCTGTTGACCATCCACTTATC
>JBHIBY010000075.1:0-10870 GCA_046759305.1 Anaerolineales bacterium | reverse complement strand
ATCCGAGAGGGCGGCCTGACGGTGGGCGCCGGAGTGATCACCGAGATCATCGAGTGAACTAGCAAATAATGGCGAAACAAAAAATTCGTATCAGGCTCAAGGCCTACGATCACCGAGTACTGGATCAATCTGCCCAGAGAATCGTGGAGACGGCCGAGCGTACTGGCGCCAAAGTCGTCGGACCGGTTCCCTTACCGACCAAGATAGAGAAGTTCACGGTTCGGAGATCGACATTTATCGACAAAGATTCACATGAGCACTTCGAAATCCGAACGCATAAACGGCTGATCGACGTGCTGGAGCCCGACTCCAAGACGATCGATACACTGATGCGATTGAATTTGCCCGCCGGCGTTGACATTGAGATCACAATTTAGCGATGACTGACAAAACTGAGAATCTCGAACCCGAGGCTGAAACTGAGTCGGAAGCTACGCAACCCGAAGAGGATGTGGAAGTTCAGGCTCAGGAAGAAGCTGAACTGAAGAACGAGAACGAACCCCCTACAGAAGCGGAGGTTGACGCTTCAGATTCTGATCCGGCTGATGAGGTGGAAGAACTAGTAGCTGAGCAGGGCGATACAGCGCCCGCCGATGCTGAGCCTACTGACGCCGAAGCTGCTGATGCCGAGGCTGCCGATGTATCTGAACCGGAAGAAGTCGACGAAGAAGCAGCCCATGAGGAGCCAGAAGAGATTCGAATTCCAAATCTCAAGGGTTTGATCGGGCGCAAAGTAGGAATGACCCAAATATTCGACGACACCGGTGCCGCGATCCCGGTCACAATTATAGAGGCGGGTCCGTGCTACATCACTCAGATCCGAACCCACGCGAAGGACGGATACAACTCCGTGCAGCTTGGGATGGAAGAGACTACACAGCGGCATCTGACTGGTGGTCAGCTCGGACACTTGAGACGCACTAAAGCTCCCGCGCTCAGGCACCTGAGAGAGTTTCGTGTACGCGACCTCAGCGATTTAGAAGAAGGTGAACAGATAACGGTCCGGGTTTTTGAAATCGGTGATCGGGTGGATGTGGTTGGTACCAGCAAGGGACGTGGTTTTGCCGGTGCTATCAAACGGCACGGCTTCCATCGCGGCCCCAAAACTCACGGACAATCGGATCGTGAGCGAGCGCCTGGATCACACGGTGCCACATCAACTCCAGGGCGAGTGTTCAAGGGAGCCAGAGGCCCCGGACACATGGGATCCGTGCGGGTGAGTTCGCAGAACTTGCGTGTCGACCTTGTAGATCCTGAACGTAACCTGCTGGGTGTTCGAGGCAGCGTACCGGGCCCCAAGGGCGGGCTTGTGATGGTCAGAGAGCGACGCAAGCAATAATTTTGCGCGTAGCCATAGCATTGGGCCCATTGATCGCCCAGTGCAGAAGCGAATATGAGATGAAAGCCGAAGTTCTGAACATAAAGGGTGAAAAGGTCGATACGACTGAGCTGCCTAAATCCATTTTCGAGGCAGACGTCAAGCCGGATCTGATGCACCAAGCATATATAAGGCAGCTTGCGAACGCACGCCTGGGAACTCATAAGACCAAGACCCGCTCAGAAGTCGCTGGTGGAGGGCGCAAGCCCTGGCGTCAGAAGGGCACAGGACGGGCGCGCCATGGCTCGATTCGATCACCGATCTGGGTCGGAGGTGGCGCTGCGCACAAACCGCAGCCTAGAGACTACAGTCAGCGCATGCCGCGCAAGATGCGGCGAGCTGCGCTCCGATCAGCGCTTTCGGTCAAAGCCGGGGAGAAGCAGATCACGGTGCTTGATGAACTGAGCATGACCGAACCCAAGACACGTGAAATCTTGGAGGTCCTTCAGACGCTCGCTGGGGAGGAAAGCGCTCTAATCCTGCTGCCGGCAAAGAGCGAGAACGTGGAGAAATCCGTTCGTAATCTGCCTCAGGCTAAAGTGCTGCACGCAAGCTACGTGAACATCAGGGATTTGCTGCAGTACGATCGCTTGATCATGCCGATCGGCGCAATTGAAGTCTTGCAAAAATACCTGGATCCGGACGTGAGCGCATGACGACTCTGTACGACATTCTCGTGCGGCCAATCGTTACCGAGAAATCGGCCTATCAGAGCACCAGACTGGGCCAGTACGTTTTCGAGGTCGCGGCAACGGCCACTAAGGCACAAATTAAGGAGGCAGTTGAGGTGCTTTTCGATGTGACTGTTACGCGGGTGAACGTTGTCAATATCCCACCCAAGCGGAGCCGCAGGCTGCGGAACCGACGCCTGCTGATTCGCAAATCAGGCTACAAGAAGGCCGTAATAACGCTTGCGCCGGGCGACACCATCGATGTATTTGAGGGAGTGCAGTAGTGGCGGTTCGAAAGTACAAGCCCACCTCGCCCGGTCGTCGAGGTATGACCGGCGATCTGTTCGAAGACGTTACCAAGAGTAGGCCCGAGCGTTCCCTAATTACGCCTCGCAAGCGGCGAGGAGGTCGCAATGTCCACGGACGAATAACCGTTCGGCATCGCGGCGGCGGTCACCGTAGGCATCTTCGGAAAGTGGACTTCAAACGCGATAAGCACGGGATACCGGCCAGGGTGGCGGCTATCGAATATGATCCGAACCGATCGGCTCGGTTGGCGCTGCTTCACTATGCAGATGGCGAAAAAAGATACATCGTCGCCCCCTTGGAGCTAAAGGTAGGGGATCGTGTGATGTCTGGGCCCGAGGCAGAAATCCGACCGGGTCATAGTCTCCCTCTAGCACAGATTCCGTTGGGGACAATTATTCACAACATTGAGTTGAAAGAAGGCAAGGGCGGCCAGATGGCACGCTCAGCCGGAACGGGCGCGCAGCTTTTAGGTAAGGAAGGCGCTTACGCTGCCTTGCGCCTCCCCTCCGGAGAGGTACGCAGGGTACGCCAGGGTTGCTACGCAACGATCGGTGAGGTTGGAAATCCCGATCATGGCAACATCAAGATTGGAAAGGCTGGGCGAAAGCGATATCTCGGTATTCGCCCCACCGTACGAGGCTCGGCGATGTCCCCAAGAGACCATCCTCACGGAGGTGGAGAGGGAGGACAGCCCATTGGATTACCGGGTCCTAAGAGTCCCTGGGGTAAGCCGACTCTCGGAAAGAAAACGCGTCGGAATAAGAAGACCGACAAGCACATCATCCGACGTCGCTCAAAGCGAAGGCGGTAAGTGTATGCATCAGTCTCTAGGCTCGAAACGAAGGCGGTAGGCAAATGTCTCGATCACTGAAGAAGGGCCCTTTTATCGAACCGAAGCTGCTCAGGCGCGTGGAAGAGATGAATCAGAGCGGCGACAAGAAAGTCGTTCGAACGTGGAGCCGCGCGAGCACCATATTCCCGCAGATGGTGGGTCACACAATCGCGGTTCACGATGGTCGACGGCATATTCCGATCTACATTACCGAGAATATGGTCGGCCACAAATTAGGTGAGTTCGCTCCTACGCGCACTTTCCGGGGACACATCGGCAGGGATCGCACAACGCGTGCACGAGCGTAACCCATGGCAGACGGTTTCGACGTAAGGGCAACCCATCGGTACCTGCGAATGTCACCGCAGAAGGTGCGGCTCGTCCTGGATCAGATTCGTGGCGAGGACGTCACAGAAGCAATACACATCCTGACATTCATCAACAAAGCTGCCGCTGGCCCGGTGAAGAAGCTACTTCGCTCGGCCATGGCGAATGCCGAACAGAACTACGGATTGAACGAAGAAGATCTTTATGTTTATCGTGCCTATGCAGATGATGGACCGACTCGCCGCTGGCGCAAATTTGGGGCCAGGCTGCGCTTCAAACCGATCTTGCGCAGACAATCGCACGTAACAGTGATTCTTCGCGAACATGAAGGATCACAAGAGTTGATGGAAGGGTAGGAAGCTTATGGGCCGCAAAGTCCATCCGGTGGGGTTCAGGCTCGGCGTCAATCGCAGTTGGGACTCGCGGTGGTTCGCAAACCGTAAGGAATACGCGGATCAGCTTCATGAGGACCGAATAATTCGGGATCTGGTGTACGGCAATACACCTAGAGCCGGAATATCCCAGGTAGAGATCGAGCGCTTTCCGAACAGCGTGCATGTCACGGTGCACACTTCCAAACCTGGAATCGTGATTGGAAGAAAAGGTGCCAACGTGAAAGAGCTGCGCGGGAAACTTCAAGCGCTGACCGGTACCAGCATCAAATTGGATATCGCAGAGATCAAGGAGCCCGACCTGGATGCACGCCTCGTCGCCGAAAACGTTGCGAATCAGCTCGAGCGAAGGATCACGCACCGCCGTGCGATGCAGCGTGCTGTGGATAGCACGATGCGAGCAGGCGCCCAGGGAGTGAAAGTAATGTGTGCCGGCCGCCTTGGCGGACACGAGATGTCGCGCACAGATTGGGCACGTGAGGGACGCGTGCCAGCTCAGACATTGAGAGCCAACATTGACTTTGCCAAAGTCGAGGCGCGCACAACTTCTGGGCGGATAGGCGTGAAGGTATGGGTATACAAGGGAGACATCCTGCCAGAGGCCGAGGGGCAAGGCGAATCGATGGATGTCTATGTGAGCGAGTAAGGATCAGTCCATGTTGATGCCAAAACGCGTCAAATGGCGCAAGCAAATGAGGGGCCGCCGAAGAGGTCTGGCCAGCAGAGGGGTCGAGATCGAATTCGGAGATTACGCCCTAAAGGCTCTGGAGCCATCCTGGGTGACGGCGCGCCAGATCGAGGCAGCACGCCGAGCGCTGGTGCGATACATGCGGCGTCGCGGCAAGGTCTGGATCCGGATTTTTCCAGACAAGCCGGTTACCCAGCGTGCGGCCGAAACCCGGATGGGAAAAGGGAAAGGCGCGGTTGACCACTGGGTTGCAGTTGTGAAACCCGGCCGGATCCTGTTCGAAATTTCTGGGCTGGATCGAGAAGCCGCACAGGAGGCATTCCGTCGAGCCTCACACAAGCTACCAGTAAAAACCAAATTCATTCAGAAGCAAGAGTTTGGTGAGTAGGGAGCCAATCAGAATAGACCATGCGAGCAAGTGAAGTACGAGAGCTCAATTTGGAGAAGGCCGCAGAAGAATTAGAAGATGCGCGTGAGGCGTACTTCAAACTGCGATTCCAGTTCGCAACTGGACAAATGCCAGACACTTCAAAGCTGAGGGCAGCTCGTCGGAATATCGCACGCATCGCAACAATCGTGACGGAAATGGAACGAGCGCAGGAGATCAGTGAATGAGTAATAAGCGTCGGCGACTGACAGGCCGAGTTGTAAGGTCCAAGATGCAGAAGACGGTCACGGTCAGAGTCGACCGAACCTTCCGACATCCCCTGTATCAAAAGGTGTTGCGAGGCAGCAAACGGTATCTAGTTCATGACGAATTTGGCACACAGCCCGGGGATCATGTACGTATTGTTGAAAGCCGGCCGCTCTCGAAGCGGAAGCGTTGGGTTGTGGAAGAGGTCCTGAAGAAGGCGGAGTTGGCTGAGTGATCCAGCAAGAGAGTCACCTCAAGATTGCCGATAACACCGGGGGTCGCGATATGCAGGTGATTCGCGTGCTGGGTGGTTCGAGGCGTAGATACGGTCGGGTTGGTGACTTGGTGGTCGGCAGCATCAAAGCCGCGGTGCCGCACGGTACGGTCCGGAAGAGCGAAATCGTGCGCGCTGTGATTGTACGCACCGCCAAGGAATACCGAAGAGAAGACGGATCCTACATTCGCTTCGACGACAACGCAGCCGTAATTCTAGACACGGATGGCAGGAACCCACGTGGCACTCGAATCTTTGGTCCGGTTGCGCGAGAGCTGCGAGAGAAGGGGTTCACGAAAATCGTATCCTTGGCTCCGGAAGTGATTTGAAGAGATGGCTAAAGTCAGGCGAGGAGATACCGTCGAGGTGATCGGCGGACGGGAAAAGGGCATGCGGGGAGAGGTCCTGCGCGTGCTGCCAAAGGAAGGCCGGCTGGTGATTCAGGGAGTCAACATCCGGAAAAAGCACCAGCGCCAGATCCAGGCCGGGGGCCGCACGATGTCTCCAGGCATTATTCAGTTTGAGGCACCTGTCAATATCTCAAACGTGATGTTGGTATGTCCAAGCTGTAATGAGCGCTCACGGATATCCATCCAGCGAGAAAATGGCGAAGCCCACCGGTACTGCAAGAAGTGCGACTCTCGGGTGGACGGCTAAAATGGCAGATCATTATCTGAGAAAGCGCTATTACGAGGAAGTTGTTCCTGCTCTGATGGAGGACTTCGGATTTGCTAATCAGATGCAGGTTCCGAAGATCTTGAAAGTCGTGGTGAACGTGGGCGTGGGAGAGGCTTTGGAGAACGCAAAGGCTTTAGACGCCTCTATCGACGATATGTCGATCATCACTGGGCAGCGTCCGGTCATCACGCGCGCGAAAAAGAGCATCGCAAATTTCAAGCTTCGTGAGGGGCGCTCCATCGGAGCCAAGGTCACTCTGCGTGGCAAGCGAATGTGGTCATTTTTCGACCGGTTGGTAAACGTAGCCCTGCCACGGACACGCGACTTCCGAGGGCTTTCTCCCGACAGTTTCGATGGGAGAGGTAGCTATACACTGGGGATCCGGGAGCAGTTGATCTTCCCGGAAATCGAATACGACAAAATCGACAAGATCCGAGGGTTTGAAGTCACGATCGTCACTTCTGCTCCGAACGACGAACAAGCTCGGCACTTATTGGTGCTATTAGGAATGCCATTTAGAAAGAGCGAAGCCTATGTCTAAGACAGCTATGCCCTACCGAGAAATGAGGAGGAAATACAAAGTCCGCGTACGAAACCGCTGCCGAATTTGCGGCAGGCCGCGTGGATACTATCGGCGGTTCGAGTTGTGTCGTATCTGCCTGCGGGAACTGGCGCTGGAAGGCAAGATTCCAGGCCTTGTGAAGTCGTCTTGGTAAGCATGGGTTTGGAGACCGATCGATGACCAGCTCAGATCCGATAGCAGACATGCTGACTCGAGTTCGAAACGCCGTTATGGGCGGGCAGCAGCTCGTGTCAATGCCTAGTTCGAAGCTTAAGGTGGAGATCGCTAAGATTCTGCAGTCGGAAGGCTACATCGACGAGTACGAGGAGTCCCAGAATAACAGCCACAAGACTCTGCGTCTCAAGCTGAAATACGTGGGTAAGCGTCGGTCACGCAAGCCCGTGATTACCGGCCTTAAGCGGATTAGCCGCCCCGGCCGTCGAGCCTATGTCGGCAAACGACAGATTCCTTGGGTTCGTTCCGGTATGGGAGTGGCGATTCTGACGACACCCAAGGGCGTCATGACCGGTGTGAGAGCCAAGCAGCTCGGTGTCGGCGGAGAGCTGCTCTGCGAAATTTGGTGAGATCAGGAGACGGTTCGTGTCACGCGTAGGACATATGCCCATTTCTATTCCCGATGGTGTCGAAGTCAAGATCGACGGCGCCAGGGTACATGTTAAAGGCCCGAAAGGAGAGCTAGAGCAAGGTTTCCGACCCGAAATTGCTATCCAAGAGGAGGATGGCACACTACGACTTACTCGCGAATCGGATGAGCCGCAGATCAAGGCTCTTCACGGGCTCACAAGGGCACTCCTAAACAACATGGTAGTTGGCGCTACCGATGGATTTGAAAAGGCTCTCGAAGTTCATGGGGTTGGGTATCGGGCGGAGCTGAAGGGTTCTACCCTGGTGCTTAATGTGGGTTTCTCCCATTCGGTCGAGATACCTCCGCCAGGCGGTATCCAATTTGACGTTGATACGCGTGCAGGCACGATTAAAGTGCAGGGCATTGACAAGCAGCTGGTTGGTCAGGTGGCTGCCGATATACGCAAGGTGCGCCCGCCTGAACCGTATAAAGGAAAGGGCATTCGTTATCAAGGTGAATACGTTCGTCGCAAGGCCGGTAAGGCTGGCAAGGTAATTTAGTTATGGGAAAGCGAACTCGTTCCGATATGAGGAAACGCCGGCATCGCCGCGTGCGGTATAAAATCAGCGGTACCGCCGACCGACCGCGCCTGAACGTATTCCGCAGCATCAAGCAGATCTATGCCCAGTTGATCGATGACAGTCACGGCCACACGATAGTCGCTGCTTCTTCGCTCGATCCGGAGCTGAAGGCGGATGCCAGCCGCCTCGAGCAGGCGCGCCTGGTCGGCGAGCTGCTCGGGAAGCGAGCTAAGAAGAGCGGTGTCAAGCAGGTCGTTTTTGATCGTGGTGGTTACCGCTACCATGGGAGGGTCAAAGCCCTGGCTGAGGCGGCACGCGAGTCGGGGTTGGAATTCTGACCCTAATGGAAAAGTGAAGTCGCAACTCAAGAGGAGGAATTGTGAGGCGTAACTTTGCCGATCGTGAAGAACGCGAAGAACTAGACGAGCGAGTTATCGATATTTCGCGCGTGGCAAAGGTGGTAAAGGGTGGCCGCCAGTTCCATTTTCGAGTCGTGGTTGTCGTTGGTGATAATCGCGGACGAGTTGGTCTCGGGGTTGGCAAGGCTAGAGGGGTACCGGACGCCATCCACAAGGCGGCGGACCGAGCCAAGAGAGACATGAAACCCTTCACTTTGGCAGGCACGACCATCCCCCACGAGATCACGTCAAAGCATGGCGGGGCAATTGTGCTTTTGAAGCCCGCATCGCCCGGTACCGGCGTGATCGCGGGCGGTGCAGTACGAGCCGTGCTTTCCGCCGCGGGAGTGCGAGATGTACTCACGAAATCTTTGGGCAGCGCAAACGTCTTGAACATTGCCGAAGCCACGCTGCGTGGATTGCGCCAGCTCCGGGACATTGAGGAATTAGCCGCGCATCGAGGTAAGAGCGCTGCGGAGCTGACACCCTTCTGGATGAGAGCAAAGGATGGCTAAGAAGAAAGCCAAAACTCTTACCGTTACGCTGGTAAAGAGTCCGATTGGCTACTCGGAGCGGCAAAAACGAACCGTGCGCGCATTGGGGCTGCGGAAGCTGATGCAGAGCGTTGAACATTCGGACAGCGAAGCGCTAAGAGGGATGATCGCTAAGGTGCCGCACCTGGTGCAGGTGGACGAAAAATGAAGCTCCATGAACTTAAATCACGAGAACGATCGCGTCGATCCGCAAAGCGCGTGGGCAGAGGAATCGCAGCAGGACAAGGCAAAACTGCCGGACGCGGGACCAAAGGACAGGGTGCTCGAGCGGGTACTGGAGGAAATATATATCGCCAGGGCGGCAATCTACCCTTCTTCCGAAGGCTCCCTTTCAAACGCGGGTTTACAAACATCAATCGGACGCTTTGGTCCGAGGTCAATATTGGTCGGCTAAATCTGTTCGATGAGGGCTCGGAAGTCACGCCAGAAATGATGCACGCGGCAGGCCTCATCCGGGATGTAGGTGGTCCGATTGCGCTGCTCGGACACGGCAAGCTGACGAAAGCACTCACAATCCAGGCTCACCGAGCGACCTCAAGCGCTCAGGAAGCAGTAGAAAAGGCCGGCGGCAAAGTTCACCTTTTAAATAAGTAGTTAGGACTGGCGGACCGATGGGGATTGAGTTATTCAGGCGTGGAAAGAGAACAATGTGAGACGACTTCGTTTTCTCTGGATCTCTGAGGATATTCGCAACCGCTTGCTGATCACGTTTGCGTTGCTTGCCATCTATCGGCTTGCAGCGCAGGTACCGGCGCCGGGTGTGAATCGACTTGTATTGCAGCAGCTATTTGCGCAAGAAGGTGGCGGGCAAACTTTGTTTGGCCTGCTGGACCTGCTTTCGGGCGGCACAGCATCGACCTTTTCGATTCTGGCGATGGGGGTTTATCCCTACATTACGGCTCAGATCATCCTGCAGGTGCTGATTCCGATCGTCCCGCCACTGCAGCGGCGAATGGAAGAGGATCCGCGGGAGGGCCGAAAGTGGATGGAAAAGTGGACCATCATGCTGGCGATACCCATGGCGTCGCTGAATGCCATCGGACAAATTCGCTTGTTCCAGCAATTCGCTGGCCAGAGCATCGTCACCTTTGATATGGGCCTTAATTTGGCTACCGCGACGCTGATCATCTCAATGACCGCCGGCACAATGTTTGCCATCTGGCTGGGTGAGCTTATCTCAGAGTTTGGGATCAAGAACCAGGGGCTCTCCTTGATCATCTTCTCAGGCATTGTCTCGAGCATTCCCGCCAATCTGGCGCAGATCTTCACAGCTCAGACACAGGTCTTGCCCCTGATCATCTTCCTGGCCTTCCTGATGACGGCTACCATCTTCGTCATCGTGTATGTGCAGGAAGGCCGTCGCCACGTCCCGGTCATGTATCCTGGGCGCCGCGTTGGAAACCGTATGTCGATGCCCGTAAAGGGGACTCTGCCGCTGATGGTGAACATGGCTGGAATGATCCCAATCATCTTCGCCCAATCCATCCTGACATTCCCCGCTGTTTTGGCGCAATTCTTCGTGGATTCGACCAGTGAATTCTTATCCGGTGTTGCCATTTGGCTGCAGACCAATTTTGGCGGCTTTAACAGTACCTATTGGATTTTGTATTTCGTGATGGTGGTTGCTTTTACGTTCTTCTACACCGACATATTGTTTCAACAGCAGAATTACGGACAAAACTTAAAGCGCTCCGGGGCTCAGATTCCTGGAGTGACCAAAGGACCGCCCACTCAGCGCTACTTAACCCGTGTTGTACGGCGAATTACCTTTGTAGGCGCACTCTTCCTTGGGATCGTGGCGATCATGCCCTTCCTTGTAGGGCTTATCTATCCCATTGGCGGCTCCAATACAGGGCTGTTGCTGGTGTCATCTGCGGGCCTCTTGATCGTGGTCGGAGTAATCCGCGACACCTATCGGAACATTGAAGCCGAGCTGAAGTTGCGGGGATATGATTCAGCGCTGCTAGTCAGGTAATAGATTGCAATTCATAGTGCTGCTGGGTGTA
>JBHIBY010000074.1:0-10891 GCA_046759305.1 Anaerolineales bacterium | reverse complement strand
GGGGCTAACTAACGCCCTCAGGGCGGCGTCATTTCTAAACATAAAAGGACCCCTGTGCGGTTGACATGGCGCACTGGAGCGTTGGATTGGGGCTAATTAGCGACCTCAGGACGGCGTCATCTCTAAACATAAGTGAAAGGTGCCAAGGATGTGGACTATCATGGCGCCTCAAACAAGGCCATTGCAGCCCCTACGGTATAATGCCGCCCGTGCAATCGGAAAAGGAGTCCGGTTCTGGGACATCATGGCGGCTCTTGCTGTGGGTGCTCCCCATCACGCTGCTCTTGCTGGGTTTTGCAGCCGCTGTGGGGTATCTGGTCGGACAGTCGGAGCGGGACCAGGCAGAAGTGGAGCAGGTGAGTTCCATTGCCCAGGAGCAGTTTGCCCTGGGCCTGGTCGACCTGGATGAAGAGCGCTATGACGTCGCCCGTCAGCGTTTTGAATACATCATCCAGATAGACCCCGGCTTCCCGCAGGCTCCTGAACGCCTGGCAGAGGCGCTGCTTGGCTTGAGCGAACCCCTTCCCACGCAAACCGCTCCTCCGATGACGCCAACTCCCAATTTAGCTCCAGTCCAGGAGATCTTTGACATGGCACACGCGGCCTTCGAAGACGGCGACTGGGATGCAACCATCGCCCATCTGCTCGCAATGCGTGCTAAGGACAGCGAATTTCGGGCCGTGGAAGCGGATGGACTGATGTACGCAGCCCTGCGCAACCGCGGTATTCGCCGCATTTCGCAGGACAAGCTGCTGGAAGAGGGGATCTACGACCTGAGTCTTGCCGAGAGCTTTGCATTGCTGGATGAGGATGCCAACAATTGGCGAAGCTGGGCGCAGCTGTACCTAACCGCAAACAGCTTCTATGGACTCAATTGGGAACAGGCCGCCTTCTACTTTGAGGTGGTTTATTCGGTTGCGCCTGGCATTCGCAATGATGTTGCGTGGAAGTACGCCCACTCGTTGTCGATGCATGCCCTACTGTTAGCGAGCGGGGGAGACCCTTGCGCAGCGGAAGAACTGCTGGATGTCTCCCTGGAGGTCATCATTAACGAGGACCTCGAGCCGACCGCTACGGCGGTAAGGGATGCGTGCCGAACAGCAACCGCCCCACCCCCAGCACCCACTCCGACTGCCACGCGTGAAGGAACCTTGGAGGTTCCTCCCACCGCAACTCCTACGCCTGAAGTGGGCTGATGCTGATCAAGCTGCGCTCATTTTCGCCTTCAGGCTGCACATGCTGGAAGGCAATGAACCTGCGCCGCCAACCGAATCCGCTACACCCGAGGGATGATGCCGGGTCACGCTGTGTTTGCCATCGCGTTCGGGCTTCACATGCTGCAAGGCACCGAATCACCACCGCCGTGCGATTCGGCAACACTTCTGGCATGACGTTGGATCAAGCGGCACTCACCTTCGCTTTCTGGCTGCACATGGGGTCCACGATCGTGTGGATTGGTGGCCTCTTCTACCAGGCCGTTGTCGTAAGCCCAGCCCTCGAGCGAGCGCCGGCCGAACGTGGCCGGCTGGCAGACGACATGCGGCGAAGATTTCAGCCGTTGGCCTGGCTAAGCCTCTTGATTCTGATCGGCACAGGGCTGTTCCAGATGTCTGGAAATCCGAACTACGAAGGACTCTTCGCCTTCTCCAGCCCCTGGTCGCGCGCCATTTTCACAAAGCACATCGCGGTAGGTTTGATGATCCTGGTTGCCGCCTACCAGACCTGGGTGATTAATCCTCGACTGTCGCGCCTGGCATTGAAGCAGGATGTCGAAGCTTCCGACAAGCTTGCTGGAGAGATTACGCTCCTGAATCGATTGAGCCTGGTGGTCGGAATTCTGATACTGGGGCTCACCGCGCTTGCGCGCACCGCCTGACCGACTTCCGCATCCACAAAGAGCTGAGGGTAGGTACGCACCGGCGATCGATAAGGCGGACCTACCCCCTTTTTCAGGAACCCGCATCGCGAATATCTCTTGCGTCTTCCATAAGGTTCCGCATTCCGCTGAGCTGCGACCCAAATCCTTGGTACTTTCTCGCTGGAGCTTCGGCATGCCCAACACTTAGCTGAGTGTCCCGAATCATCTCAGTTACCCCCATGCCAGCACGATAACCAATGCCATGATTGGATGCAGGACATTCGTGATGGGAGCGCCGTAGCCCAACGCAAAGAACATACCGACCGGAAAAAGGAACAAGCCCAAGATCCCGCCCAGCCTGAGAGACTTGGCCAGCCAGTAACCCACGAGGATATTGACAGCGGTGATCATGAGAGATGCGAAGCTCGAAACAAGCAGCGCATCAAATCCCCCCAATTTCTCGATGAAACTACCGCCGTAGAAACGGATCCCGAAGAAAACCGGAACTCAACGATTTATGAGCATATAGAGCGCAAATGGCAGCGACCCAATCGAAAGTTCGAAGCCAACAACATAGTGTAGGGTTGAACCCAGGGCTACAATCGCTGGGGTCTGGCTCGCTTTCACATCACCTCCCTTCCCGATGTTTACTTGTTGCCGGCCATATTGACGGGCGGAATGCACATTTGGCCGGAAAGGGCCCGGCAGCAGCCAGCATGGATTCGATTCGAAGCTTGCTAGCGAAGGAGCCGGGCCAACAGGAAGAGCCACACCGGAAAGACCAAGTAGGCCGCTCCCCCGCCAATGAATTGCGCGATCACCATTACTGGATTCGCGTCGCTCGCGGCCTCTGACATCGGATCCATTGGTCCTATGGAGAGCACGGAGATAAACAGCAGGAGGAACCCAACCCCGACCACGATTCCCAGGCCGCGCACGAGCGCGGTGCTGTCTCCTATCGGCGAGGCACCGGTAAGAATCATCCACACGCCATAGATAGCCAGACCACCCATCACCCAAGAGGATAGTTGTTCGAAGCTACGAATTTGGACCAGAACGAGCGCGGAGGCGGCGACGTACACCACACCGCCCGCCAGGCCGACAACCATCTTGATCGTCTGCTGCTCCCCACCTAGTGGTCCGCTGAGGTTCCAAACCAGCACCAACATACCAATCCCGGCCAAGATAGATGTGCCCGTGCTGATGTAGTCAAACAACTGCGAGCCGGAAAACGCAACGAACAGGGTCAGCAGCGAGATAATCCACAGCCCTGCCACGCCGAGCGCGATGTTCGATATTCCCATCGTAGTGCTCCTTTCAAGTTGTAAATCGGATGCCTCGTTTGCATCAGTCACGTCACCCCTCCAGTCTACGAAATACCCTGCTCATCAAGTGAGCCGAAGGCCCCAATAATCGGGGCCAACGAAAGCTCCGGCCGATCCCAACGGTCGCCGCAATCGTCCAGGCTCCTCAGCTCGCCGTTCCTCCAGCAGGCGATGAGGTTACCCGGCCGCAGCTCTAGCCAGCATTCCTGCGATGCATCCAAAAATCCCCGGAACCAAACGCCGCTCGGCCGAGAAGCCCTAAGCCGTTGAAGGCTGACTAGTCGTCGTTACCCCCTCAATTGACAGTTTATTGATGGACAGTTACGAGAACGCTACGGGCCCATGCGAGCATGGGTGAAGTCGGAGGTGGTGTCACTTGCGCTTCGATTCCCTACGATCAGAGAGGATACGCTCCGGCCTAACGGGTGCGAGCTGCCTATCCTGGAGGACTTAGGCCAGGGAGCGGCCGGGCTGATCAACACTCACCAACACCGCTGGCTGAGGCCGGGTCGGCTCCAGCAAGTTATTTGGCGGTAGAGTCAATATCCGCAAGAAAGTCCAAGACAATCTCATTGAATCTCTGAGGATCTTCCATATTGGACATGTGGCCGACGCCCGGTATCACGACCTTTCGTGCATTGGGGATCGCTTGCTGCATAAGGTCAACAACGACATGATTGTCAGACACATCCTGGTCACCAACGATCAGGAGCGTCGGCACCGTAATCCTGTCCAACAGCTCCATCTCTGGCGGATCGCTGAGAAGTACAGGATTCTCATTAAGCCAATGCCAGCCCGAATAATCGGAAACTATCTGCCGAATACGGGAATAGACACCAGGCTTCTGCTGCGCGGGTGTGAACCAAGGCAGGCCGAGCCAAGTCTCTTTCGCAGCCTCTACACCGATTGCTCTAGCTGAGGTTGAAAGCGACTGCAACCATCCAGCCACCTCCGGGGACACCTTGAATCCCCTGAGTCCCGGTGCCACTGGGATAAGAGCGCGGGATGCTTCAGGATATGCCAGCGTGAAGTTTGTTGCTAGGCTCCCGCCCAGGGAAAGACCAAGGATATATGCGTCTGATACTCCCACGTGCTCCAGCAAAGCCATTAGATCATCACTGTGGGAGTAGCTCTTAGCAGCCGGCACTTCGGAACGGCCGAAGCCACGCGCGTCGTATCGGAGAACACGGTAATACTGGGCAAAGGCTTCGAATTGGTCATCCCACATTCTGGTATCAAGGGTGAAGCCATGGATCAGCACAATGGAATGCCCGGCTCCGGCCAGCTCGTAGTAAAGACGCGTTCCATTCACGTCCGCGTAGCCTGTGGACAGCTTTTTGTTAGACCATTGACGCTTCTCAATCATGGCATCCTCTCCTAATATCGGCCGATCCTTCGAAGAGAGAGCCTCTTCGGAATTTGATGACTCGACAAGCTCGGGTATCAAGCTGCTCTGGCGGCCTAGCTACTGATTAGCTGGATGAACTTCCAGATATCTCCCCCGGGGGATATCGCGTAGCTTTTACGCCGGTATCCTCCATAGTACAGCATTACGTACACTGAGTTCCGCAAGACGTCGTGATTACGCAGATTCCACAACATCTGACTTGAAACTGGCTCGGCTTTCTCCTTGCTCCCCTCAGCCAGGCTTCTTGAGGCATACAACTTGCATCAACCACCGTAGAGATTGTGGAGGTCAGATGCTTCTGCAGATTTCGTTGTGGGCCGGGATCGTGGCGCTTTACTTGGGGATCGCTGTTGCTGTGGGAATATTCTCGCGCCAAGCAATTATCGAGGAACGAGCTGGGCGAGATCGACTGGTGGCGGCCTCCTATTCGATTGCCCTTTTCTTGCCGGCTACTGCCCTCGTATTGGCTATGGTTGTCTCATCTTTACGCATCATGCTCATTGCGTTTGCTATGGCCGCACTGTTGGCAGCTTACACCCAGCCAAGCTGGATCCCGGAGTTCATTTGGCAAAGGACATTCACCCATCGCTACCTGGCGGGCGTAATGGCTATAGCTGCGCTGTGGGGAATCATGCAAGCACAGGGTGGATCGTCGATGGCACCGCTTCTCATTACTATTTCCGCAGTCGCCGCAGCAGCGGCCTCCTCGGGGGTCACGCTAAGAACCCCTTCCATCGACATAAAGTAGCTGCAGTCTCCCTTCTTCTGCAATTCGAACTTCGCCGCCACGCCAGGCAGCTCCTAGTTCACCGAGACTTGACCCATACATGCCGCTGAGGGAGAACTCGTTCGTTCATGCCGGGGTTCGCCGCGCAGGATGCTCGTGGGGAGGTCCTCGGAACACTGCAGGGAGACGACGCTTCCGCCGCAAGGCGTGCATTGCGAGTGAGGTAAAATGACCCGCCCGGTCATCCAGCGGCAACTCAAGGTACCTCTTGTTCGAGCTCATCTTCTTAGGCACATCGGCTTCGGCCCCCTCCGTTCATCGCGGGCTCAGCGCCCATATCGTTAGCTTTCGCGACTACCGCATCCTCATCGACTGTGGCGAGGGCACCCAACGTCAAATCCTACGATCGGGAATCGGCTTTCGCCGTCTCAATCGCATCCTCATCACCCACGGGCATCTGGATCACATTCTGGGTCTGGCAGGGCTTTTATCCACTTTTGCTCGCTGGGAGGCCGTTGAAGAGCTTCAAATTTGGGGAAGCGCATGGGCGCTCGAGCGCATTCACGATCTGCTGTTCGGGGTCGTACTGAGAGGCGCGCGACCTTCCGTGCAAATCGAGCTGATCCCGATTGAGCCCGGCATCCTGCTAGAGGACGAACATTTTCAGCTTTCAGCGTTTCCGGTGGAACACCGCGGTCCTGGCACATTTGGCTTCGCATTCGAGCAGACCTCCCGCCGCCCGTTCCTGCCCGAGCGAGCGACTGAATTGGGAGTGCCGGTTGGGCCGATACGTCGCAAGCTTGTCCGCGGCAAACAGGTCGAGCTCCTCGACGGCACCGTGATCGAGCCCGAACAAGTACTTGGATCCTCCAGGCGCGGCGCACGCTTGGTTCACGTTGGCGATTGCGGCAGCACGGAAGGCCTTCTCGAACACAGTGCGGGCGCGGATGGCCTGGTGATCGAGGCTACCTATCTTGAATCAGAGGCCGAACTGGCTCGGAAATTTGGCCACCTCACCGCACGGCAGGCGGCCGAACTCGCCAAGCAAGCGGATGTAGGGCACCTTTACCTGACCCATATATCGCGGCGTTACCGTGAGCAGGATATCCGGAAGGAAGCGCAGGCAATCTTCCCGAACGTGACAGTAGCGCGCGACTTCGACCGATTTCAGATCCGACGGGATGTGAATTAGCAGCTCTGATTGACCTCCGCAGGGCGGAAAGGTAGAATCCGCACAATGCCCGTCTACGAGTACCTCTGCCTGGAGTGCAATGACGTCTTCGATGAATTGCGCCCAATGGCAGAGGCTGACTCCCCCATCGTCTGCCAAGCATGCGAGAGCGAGCACACCTCACGCATGATCTCTGTGTTCTTCGCTCAATCAGATGGAGAAACGCTCATGCCGAGCAACGGTGGCTGCGCTTGCGGCGGGTCGTGCTCCTGCGCGAGCCTTAATTAAGTATTCCAAAACACAACCATCAAGCGCCGGCATGTTACTGCCGGCGCTTTTCATTATCTCTAACGGGTTTCTTCTATTGCTTGGCAAGCTGGCGATCGACGGAAAGTCCTAGATTGTGCCTCAAGCCCGAATTTGTGGTTCAGTTGCGGCTAGTCAGGAAGCAGTTCATGAATGGATCGAGCGATGTGCCGTGCAGTACGCCCCTTGAGGTGCTGATCAGCCAGGTCCCGATATCCATCTAGGTAGGATATCCACGCCGGACATTTGATATTGGCAACCGCTTCCATTGAACGCTCCAACCACACCGTGACCCGATTCAGCAGCCCAAGTTCTGCCCATTCCTGATCGATCTGTTCCTGCAGCTCGCGTATGGTCGGCCACTCATCCGCAGTCCAGTCAGCATTCGGTGCGAGGGATTTGACATAAAGCGTTAATCGCTTTTGGCTCACGTCATCCTCCCAATCACCCAGATCGTCCAGTAGCTGCGATGCGACGGCCAAGTCTTTAATAGACCTCTCGACCGCTGGTATGCTGTCCCTTTGATCCATTGCCGAGAGAAACGCAACCATCGTCAAGGCAATTGGTGAGAACTTTGCGGATACTGTCTCGACAAACCGCTCTTCAGTCAGGAGCTCCGGATCGGCGCGGCATTGTATTTCCCGCGCCAACCCACGCCTGTGCTCATTCAGAAGCCGCTCCGCATGTGCCCAAAACTCGGTATCGTGCGCAATAACACCACGCACTAAGATCATCCCCTGATCATGGAGTGCAGACTGCAGCAGAACTGTCGAACCGACATCCTTAACTTGCCGATCCGCTAGGTGATCCAGCAGAGCGGAGGCCAGGATCACTAGCCCGCCCCCCAATGAGAGATCGACAAATTGCTGATCATTGAGCCCACACGTAGTCTCCCAGAACATCCATGGTGTACAACTCAGCCCAGGATTCATGCTGGAGAGTCCTTCAAATGGATCCTGGGTCTCGCTTCCGTCGTACGTTCCGCGAATCTTGGCAAGCGACCTCAACGGATCAGTGAAATCCTCAATGATCCCAAAGAAGCGCGTGTCCATCTCCCCGAGCAGTTCCGCTGCGCGAGGATCATCAGGAAGGATTAGCGTTGTCAAAGCAGGGTGTACCGAGACTGCAGAAGGCAGAGAGGATTCACTTCAGCTAGTCAAATTGATCCCCTACCACCACCAGAACTTCAGCGGCGAATCGTGAAAAATGTTCTCCAAGTACCTATGGATTTCCTTCAGATCATCTTCGGTTATCCCGTACTCTCCAAGTTTCTCCAACTTCTGTGCCTTCTTTTCGTTAGTTCTCTTGTCGAATAGCTTTCGAAGGTCGTCTCCCTTCTTATCTTTCTTGGAGGCATCTTCTAAGAGTCTTTTGATCTCTTTCCAATGCTTCTCCTTGATTGGCTTATCCTTGATTGCCATTTCAATCCCTCCATACGAATAGGAGCCGTCTTACGGCTCGACCGAATACTAGCGTGCAATATCTGAGCTACTACCGCGGTTGGCGAGAGCAAGCCCCATCCCTAGCGAGAGCAGCACTGCATAAAAAATCCTGGATAAGTACGTAACGCTTGCATACTGTTGGTAGACGATCAGCACGTACGGAATGGTCGCTACCGCCAAAGCGAGTGCAGATCGTATTGATAGGGTGGATTGTCGCCGCATATCGGAGGCAGACCCGAGTGGAGGGATGACATAGGTTAACGCTAAGCCCACCAAGATCCCGTATATGAAATTGAGCGGTATGTAGATGGTCGCAGACGAAGGGGGATCGAACAATCCTGCTACGGTGAAGACGATGAGATACGCCGAGTGAAAGAGACCTGAAACCCCTCCGATGATCCACCTCGCACGAACCCTTTCACGCCACAAGGCGTCCCCCAGTCCGACCAGAAATCCTGCAAGCGCGCCTTGGAGGAATCCAATGAAGAGTCCGATGATTGCTCCACCAAGTATCCAGCCTGGCAGGGATACCAATTCCAATGTCTCGCGGTACTCAGCGGGGAAGGCCAGCGCAGTAAAGAAAGGGACCCCGAGTCCCTGAATAGCCAGTCCAATGCCAGCGCCTAAACCGGCGCGGAGCGTTTGTCTTCCCAGTGCGCCTTTGTGTTCAACCCAGCGGCGCTGCGCCAGTGAGGCTCCAACTTGCAGTCTCGGATAGGACGCGACATCTTGCGGCAGCCCAACTTCATCGGCCACTGCTACGAAAGCCGCGAGGGCAGACGCGGAACCATTGGTAACCAAATCGACTCGAAGGGTCTCGACCACCCCTTCGACTTGGCCGTTGGTTGCCGCAGCAACTGCAGCTTCAGCCCGCACGGTGGGATTGTCTTCCTTGGCGACGATCAAGTTGAGCGCCTCGGTCACTTCCTCCCCACGCAATCCCGCCAAAGCCTCAACGATCCGACGCCTGACCTTTTGCTTTGGATAACGATCGTAGCTATCGAGCAGGGCATGGATTGCATCCAGTTGCGAGGGAGCGCGATCCAACCATGGCTCCACATCGACCCCATGCTCTAGAGCGCTTCGTATCAGGAGCGCCGCGTCGGCCTCCTCGAACGGCTCACCGTCCGGGGCAGCATGCACGATAGCCAGGCTGGCGACATCGAGAACCTCGACCCCCTGCTCTCGCCAACCCGCTAACATCCGTTCCACGCCAACCGCAGCGCTCAGCGGAACTTCCTCTTGAATGAGCCCCTGGGGTGTCCCCCCAGTCGATAATTCTTCGTATACGCGGCGGGTCCGCTCCGAGGGCTCAACTCCCAACTCCGTGCGCAGAGCATCCTCACAGCGGCGGTAGATTGCAGCCACTCCGGAGGTATCGCCCATACCGGCGGCAGCCAACATCATCGCCCGGCATGCCGGCTCGGGTACATGGCCCAGCGCCATCCATCGCTCTCCCCACTCGGAGGCTTCTTGCCAGCGCTTTTCCGTCAACAGCCGGTCCAACAGATTGTGGATTTTGCGTTCAAAAACCGCACGCAGGCGTTCTCGGTCGAGCACGGTCCAGTCTTCATAGAAGCCGGGCAGCAGCTCGCCCCCGTACACCATCAAATCCCCCATAAGGTCGTCGGTAGCGGGTGGAGCCGCTCGTTCAACGACTGCAGTATCCAGCCAGTACTCACGATCCGAGTCGAAGCTGACGGTTATTTTGTCGGAAGGGAGGTATTCCGCGCCGATAGCCTGACGAAGTCGCCAGATGGAGTGTCGAAGGTTTGCTCGCGCATTCTTCTCATCCGAGTCGGGCCATAGAAGCCCCGCAAGTTTTTCGCGCCGGTGGGCTCTTCCAGCCCTGAGAATCAGGTAGGCAAGTAGCGATTGAGCGGGTCGCGAGGGAATCTCGATCCGCTCACCGTCTTTATTGACCTCAAATTGACCCAGCAGGCGAACTTCAAGCATTTCGTTCCCACTGACGACCGGCGTTGAGGACCCTAAGCTTACCGAGGAGCCATCTCTCGATCATCGATCCGTAAGTTCGGCTGTTGGTGAGATGTGTGTGCCCTGTGTCCCCGGGAAGGGCTGGTCTTTGCGGTGATTTTGAGTATAGCATGCTTGACATAAGCCCTCGCATTAATCGCATCTCGAGCCGGAACTTTCCAAGTGCTAGGGTGGATCCTTGAGTGCGCCGCCGGAGAACTTTAACGGAGCTGCGCCTTACGCAAGCGTCTACATACTTCCCAAGGCATACGATTCACGAAGAAATGCGACCAGCTGTTCGTCGATGTCCTGCGGGGATTGTAAGCGGAAGATATGGCCATGGTCACGATAGGTGAACATCTCAACCCTCTGAAGCAGCGGATGTGAGACTTCACGGCGAAGCCAGAGCTGCAAATTGAGCCACTTCTTGCGAGTCATCACGGCCGCGAAGCGAGTGCGGACCTGAAAGACGATGCGCGTCTTTTGGGCGTAGACCGTGACCGGTCCGATCTCCTGAACGATCCGCTCGAGCTCCGTGAATGTCTCCCGGACCGCGGCCTCTCGATCCACGAAGTGATCTTCCAGCTCGTAGTTCCCGCACGAATGCCAGATGTTGGGGGTGACAAATCGATGCCCGCACTCGGGGCAGGTCCACAGATCGTCGTCAAGGTTCACAATAT
>JBHIBY010000073.1:0-11327 GCA_046759305.1 Anaerolineales bacterium | reverse complement strand
CGCCTTCGTAGCGCCATTGGTCACTGTGAACGTAGTGCCAGGTGGGTGTCTGCTGTAGCCGGGGCGGCTTGTTCCAATCCAGCCCCATGGCCAGGCTGGTCCAGGGGGCGACCAGGGTGAGCTTCTCCTGGCCGACGTAGTGATTCATGCCGCCGCCATTCACCCCGGGGCATCCACAAAGGATCAGCGCGGTGATGGGAGCGCGATAGGACAAATTGTTGTTGTACCAGTGGTTGATGCTGGCGCCGATGATGACCATCGACTTGCCGTTCGTTGCCTCGGCATTGGAGGCGAACTCTGTCGCCAGACGTGTGACGGTTTCGCGGCCGATTCCGGTGTACTGCTCTTGCCAGGCCGGCGTGTAGGGTGCATCGTCGTCGTAGCTGGTTGGATAATCGCCTTCCAGACCGCGCCCAATGCCAAATTGAGCCATAAGCAGATCGAAGGCCGTCGTAACCGGCAACCGGCCGTCATCCGTCTCGATGAATTTGATCGGCACTCCCCGCATGGAGGTACCGTGCTGGGCAAATTCGTGGAAGGCTACCTGAACCACCTCATCATGGTCCTCGAGGAAGGTCGGGACCGGGTCGATATCGCTGTTGTCCAACCCGTCCTTCAGCTCCAGGTTCCACTGACCTTTCTTGGATTGCCAACGATGGCCAACCGAGCCCTTGGGCATCTTGGGGCTGTTGGTGGCTGCGTCGTACATCAAAAACTTCCAGTCGCCGTTTTCCTCATCCTTGTATCGCTCGAGAGTGTTGGCGCGCAGCAGGCGTCCGGCGCGATAGCTGTCGCCATCCTTTTCAAGGGCAACCAGGTGAGGCCCGTCGGTGTATTTCTTGAGGTAATCGGTGAAGTAGGGTACCTGGCGATCGGCGTGATACTCCTTGAGAATGACGTGATTGACGGCCATCCACAGCGCGGTGTCCTGACCGGCCTGGATAGGAATCCACCAATCCGAGTACTTGGCCACCTGGCTGAAATCCGGTGCGATGACCACGAACTTTGCACCTTCGTGGCGTGCCTCGGAGATGAAGTGCACGTCGGGAGTGCGGGTCATGTTCAGATTGGAGCCCATGGAGATGATGTACTTGGAGTTGTACCAATCGGCGCTCTCGCAGACGTCGGTCTGGTCGCCCCAGATTTCGGGGAAGGCATTGGGCAGATCGGCGTACCAATCGTAGAAACTCATGTTTACGCCGCCAAAGAGTTGCAGGAATCGTGACCCACCGGCATACGAGAGATATGACATAGCCGGGATGGGGGAAAAGCCGAAAATCCGATCCGGCCCCCACTTATTCGCCGTATACAGAAGAGAGGCGGTGATGATCTCCAGCACTTCATCCCAGGTTGCGCGGCGAAAGCCTCCCTTTCCTCTTGCCTGTTGAAAGCGAGTGCGTTTCTTCTCATCCTGAATAATCGATCCCCACGCCTCGACCGGATTGGCATGTTCGGCTTTCGCCTCTTTCCACAGGTCCATGAGCGCGCCACGAACGTAGGGATACTTGACACGAATTGGGCTGTAGACATACCATGAGGCGGAGATACCGCGTTGGCAGCCGCGTGGCTCGTAGGGGGGTAAGTTCTTTTCCAGGAGTGGGTAATCGGTCTGCTGCATTTCCCAGGTGATGATGCCGTCCTTGACGAATACCGCCCACGAGCACCCGCCGGTGCAGTTGACGCCGTGGGTGCTGCGGACGACGTTATCGTGCTGCCAGCGGTTGCGGTAGAACTCCTCCCACTGTCGTTCCTTAGGGTTGACGATGTCTGCGATCCAACTCATGGTTGCCTCCCAACCATTGGCGTACGCACAGCGCGCAGCCGTTTTCTCCAGATCAGCTGACTGAGCAGGAGCAGGAGCAGGAATCCTCCTGACCCGATCAGTACAAAACTGAGGTTGACCGGTTCCGAAGTTCGTTGACTGGCTTGGGCGAAGTAGGAGAAGAGGTTCGCTGCCTCATCTTCAGTTAACGGTTTTTCCGCGAACACACCCCGCATGGACGGGAAGGGAAGCCCCTCAAGAGCAGCTGCGAGTCCTGCTTCTCCATAGCGGTCCTGGACCTTTGTCAGGTCAGGACCCAACGTCCCGCCGGCCAGTGCTCCAACGCCGCTCACACTGTGGCAAGAGATGCAGGCCGGTCCGCCATTGGTCAGCTGCGTCCCACCGATAAACAACAAGCGCCCACTTTCCGAATCTCCGGAGATAAGAATGGGGTCGGCCGTCGGCTCGATATCAGGTTGAGGTTGAGCCACTTCGAGATAGGCAATAACCGCAGCGACTTCCGAATCTGTGAGATTTGGATTCGGCATGGGCACGTTATTGAATTCAGCTTTCATTTCCGAGGCGATCGGGTCGCCCTCGGCGAGCATAATATCGGGCTCGCGGATCCATCGGGTCAGCCAGTCGCTTTCTCGTCTCTCCGTGACCCCCAGGAGATCAGGACCCACCAAAGGCCCTCCTCCGATCGTATGACAGGCCACGCATTGGGCCTGGAAGATCTCCTCACCTTCCTCGGCGGTCTGATAGAGGGAGGCTCCCATTGCTAGAGAGGCAACGCCAAGAAGCACGAGCATCGCTGTATGCAGCCTACGCGGGAATGGTTTAGAGAAGGGTTTCTTGAACCTTTGTCCGGCGCGGAATCGCATGAACGACCTCCTTAATTGAAGGCAGGCCTATGTGTCGGCCACAAACTTATCTATCCTTGATTTGGCTTGCTTCTTATGACTTCGAGACTTCTGGCCTACGGCGTTTATTTATTGATTGAGTCTTACGATGCTTGGCTCAATGAAACCTGCATGAGCAGTCAATCCGGGTAATGGGTTTTCTTCGAAACTTCCGTCGAACGGTGATTCTCTGCTCGACTTGTCCCGTGCTATCAAAAAGAAACATCTCCGGCGGAGCGGAGGCAGATTTTCGTTTGGTACGACCGACCTTTGAAGGGTTAGATTGACCTCACCTTCCCTAGGCTAGCAGAGCGTAAGACTGGTGAATAATGAAGGCTGACACCGTCTGTATGTGACAAATGTCACGGAACTGGCGCGCTGGGGGGAGGCGGGGCTGGATTTCCTGTCTCAAAGGAGGCCCAAAGGGGCTTTCGGTTATACTCATTTTCCCGTGCGCGCAGGATGGATGCGCTCGATCCCCGGAGGACAATGGCAAAAGACCCTTTTGGATCCCTTGACGAGCTAGACATGAAGGCAGGAACAATCAAGTTCCACCGGCTCTCTGCTCTGGAGGTGGGTCACCTACCCTTCTCCCTGCGCGTGTTGCTAGAGTCCGTACTGCGCCAAATTGATGGGCGCGCCATTACTGAGGAGCACGTGCGGGCATTGGCGAGTTGGAAGCCCAATTCTCCGAAACAGCCAGATGTTCCCTTCCTACCGGCGCGCGTGATCATGCAGGACCTGACCGGTGTACCTGCAATAGTCGACCTGGCGGCCATGCGCTCCGCCCTCGACCGCCTTGGAGGTGACCCAGCAATGATCAACCCGGTGCTCCCGGTCGACCTGGTCATCGACCATTCGGTCCAGGTGGATTTCTTCGCCTCCTCGGAGGCGTTGCGGCGGAACGCAGAGATTGAATTCCAGCGCAACAAAGAGCGCTACGAGTTCCTTCGCTGGGGGACGGATGCCTTTGATAACTTCAGAGTGGTCCCGCCGGCGACAGGCATCGTGCATCAGGTCAATCTTGAGTACTTGGCCAAGGTGGTACTGACCAAAGAGATAGACGGAGAAACGGTTGCATTTCCGGATAGTCTGGTTGGTACCGACTCGCACACGCCGATGGTCAACAGCCTGGGTGTTCTGGGCTGGGGCGTGGGTGGCATCGAAGCCGAAGCCGCCATCCTGGGTCAACCGTTGGTGATGGTGGCGCCGGAAGTCGTAGGCTTCAAGCTAACTGGCGCACTGCCGGAGGGCACCACAGCTACCGACCTTGTGCTGACGGTGACCCAGCAACTTCGATCGCATGGAGTGGTCGGCAAATTCGTCGAGTTCTTTGGGAGAGGCCTGTCTTCCATGTCGCTCCCCGACCGGGCAACGATCGGAAACATGGCGCCTGAATACGGGGCTACCGTTGGTTTCTTCCCCGTCGATGATGAAACCCTCCGCTATATGCGCCTAACCGGGCGTGACGAGGACCTGATAGACCTGGTGGAGCGTTACTACAAAGCTCAAGGGCTCTTCCGCACCGATGACACTCCCGAACCGACCTACAGCGAGGTGCTGGAGCTGGACATGGGAACGGTCGAGACCAGTCTGGCCGGCCCCAGGCGGCCTCAAGACCGCATTCCGATGACCCAGATGGAGAAGGCGTTCCAGGAGGGACTGACAGAAGAAGTCAACCAGGGTGGGTTTGGGTTGAGTCCGGAAGCAGCCCGCGCAACGGCTCCCTTCCGATCAAACGGTCACACAGAGGAGATAGGACATGGCGCGGTAGTGATCGCGGCTATCACCTCGTGCACCAACACCTCAAACCCGTCCGTCATGGTTGGCGCAGGGCTGCTCGCGAAGAAAGCGGTGGAACGTGGACTCAGCGTGAAGCCCTATGTGAAGACCAGCCTGGCGCCCGGTTCGCGGGTCGTTACTGAGTATTTGCAGGAGGCAGGGCTGCTCGAGCCGTTAGCGGAGTTGGGATTCAACGTCGTCGGCTATGGATGCACCACATGCATTGGAAATAGCGGTCCACTTCCGGGAGAGGTTGTAAAAGCCATCAGCGAGGCGGATCTGGTGACCGCAGCAGTTCTTTCCGGGAACCGCAACTTCGAGGCTCGCATCAGTCCGAACGTGAAAGCGAACTATCTCGCCTCCCCTCCGCTGGTGGTGGCTTATGCGCTGGCCGGTCGAGCCGACATCGACCTGTCAAACGAGCCTCTCGGCAGCGACCCTTCGGGTGAACCAATACTCTTGCGAGACATCTGGCCGGACCAGGAAGAGATCCAATCGGTGATCGATCGCTCGGTGAGCGCCGAGATGTTTGAACGACGCTATCAAGATGTATATACCGGCAACGAAACGTGGAACGAAATACCCATTAGCGGAGGCGCCCTCTACGAATGGTCCGAGGACTCGACCTACATTCAGGAACCTCCCTTCTTCAAGGAATTAACGCCGAAATTGCCTGCCCTGGATGACATTCGAAGTGCGCGAGTTCTGGTCTTGCTCGGCGACTCAGTTACGACTGACCATATCTCGCCAGCAGGAGCTATTCCCGCCTCCGGACCGGCTGGGAAGTACCTGATTGAACGGGGTGTTGAGCCGAGAGACTTCAACTCCTTCGGGGCTCGGCGGGGCAACGACCGCGTGCTGACCCGCGGTACCTTTGGCAACATCCGCATCAAAAACCTGCTTCTGGATGGAGTGGAGGGCAGCGAAACGCTCCATTTTCCCGATGGAAGACGCATGAGCATCTTCGAGGCGGCTCTCAAGTATCGAGAAGAAGGTACTCCGCTGGTTGTGCTTGCCGGCGCCGAGTATGGGACAGGTTCGTCTCGCGATTGGGCTGCAAAAGGAACTATCCTGCTCGGCGTCCGCGCAGTGCTAGCTCAGTCCTTCGAGCGCATCCACCGCTCCAATCTGGTGGGCATGGGTGTACTTCCACTCGAGTTTGATGGAACGGCCGCACTGGGTCTGACCGGCCATGAGATCTTTGACATCACGAACCTGAGCGACCTGGTGCCGGGCGGCACGGTTCAGGTGAGGGCAGAGAGAGAAGACAGATCGGTGGTCGAGTTTGAGGCCATAGCAAGGATCGATACGCCCATTGAGCTCGATTACTATCGCAACGGAGGCATTCTCCACACCGTGCTGCGGCAGATGCTCGAAGATAGTTAGCCTCAGCAAAAAGAACATTCTGCACCAGCTCGGCTCTCACCTAGACAAGTCTCGGTGCCTCCCAGCCGCATCCAAGCCAAACCTGGTCAACAGAAGCCTGCTCGCTCTGATCTCGGGCTTCCAGGATTGATACCAGACCTATTGAATCGAAAAGCGAGGCAGCGGCAGCAAGCCTCGCTTCTCTTGCGATCCCTTGCGAGCATCGTTTTCGACTCAATAGCGCTCGCAAGGGTTTTTTTGGTGGCGGGGAGTTTGTAGCCCGCCTTGATCGCATTATAGAAATGAGGTGGGGAAATTGGGTGTTGTGTAAGCGCTTTGTAAGGGGGCTACTTTAGGGGGTTCGGCCCGCGCGCACGGCGTAAAAACCCACGATCCCAGCCCCGGCCAGCAGCGCTAGTCCAAGAACACCCAGCAGTGTAGAGCCTTCATCTGTGGAGCCGCTAATCTGCAAGATAGCCGCGCTCGGCTGGCCACCGAACTGGACGTACTTGATATCGCCTGGAGCTAGACGCACCGGCACATTCATGGAAGTGGTTGGGTTGTAATTCGGAGGCACTGCGCCGCTGACGTTGTAGTCTCCGTCCTCAAGCTCAGAGAAGCAGAACCCTTCCGGATCATCATCCGTCGTGTGCTCTCCCTGAACGCTGCCATCGCGATCGACCACGCTCACCTGACCCTCAGAAAGCGGCAGTTCCTCGTCATCGAGCTGGGCGTTCCCATTGTCGTCGGTAAATAGGAGCACGCAGATATCCCCGGTACCGACCAGCGGTCCGGTTTGAACGGTCGGCGTCGGCGAGGCAACCGGCACAGGTGTGGCGGCAAGCGATCCAAGGACCAGCTCCATCCCCGGGGAAATGAAATCCCCAGATTGGATTCCGTTGAGCGCCATGAGCTCTTCAACGGATATCTCAGCAATAGCTGCGATCCGCCAGAGTGAGTCTCCTTCCAGGACCGTATAAAGGATCGCCCCATCGGCATTGGGAGTCGGCGTCTGGAAAGGAGTCGGCTGCAAGAGGATATGGCTTTCAGCGACCGAAGATCGGGCGAATGCGGAGCCAACGGTCAGGCTCGCCGCAGTAAGCAAAGCTGTAACGACTCCAGCAGTGACACCCATTTTCATGCCTCCGATTATAGCTGGCGGAAAGATCTCCTCGTTAGCGGCGCCTCTTCGGATTGCACATCTCTACTTACATCGCCGGTCCTTGAGTTCCTGATGGACGGTCTCGGAGTCTCTTCGCTGGTCGATCAGGGGGTGCATAGCGTCAGCAATGGCACAGCGGTATGACGACTGTTTCAGGGGATCGCCAGCGGATCGCAACCTCTTGAGTAGATCAAGCAGCGAGGTAAAATCCGTTCCTGGCTTCTGAAAAGGAGACAACCTGAGTATGGGCGTGATCGCGAGTACCGAAACTCAGAACCGAGCCGCAGCAGTCTTCCCGACCCTCGCGGTTACCGCATGGATCAGCACGGTTCTGCTGATCCTGGTCGGGAGCATCGTTCGGGTGACCGGCTTTGGGCTCGGCTGTCCGGATTGGCCGCTGTGCTACGGGCAGGCCATACCGCCCGGTTTCACGGGCGCCTGGGTAGAGTTCACACACCGCCTCTTCGGAGCAGCCACCAGTATCCAGATCTTCGCAGTAGCGGCGATCGCCTGGCGCGAGTATCGTCAAGAACGCTGGATCTTTCGGCCAGCGGTCATCGCGGGAGGATTGCTGGTGATTCAGATCGGCCTTGGCGGACTGCATGTGATCATGGAGATCCCGCCAGAAACTGGTTTGATACACACGGGCGTGGCGATGATGATCGTGGGCCTGCTGGCCCTGCTGTTGGCCCGCAGCGCTCCTTTCGCCAGACGGTTGACAGAAAATGCGCGCGATTCACTGCTTGATAGCCGGCTACCGGCGCTTATCGCGTTGACCACCGCCGCCAGCTATCTGTTGTTGCTTACCGGATCATACGTGACCCGCACGGGTGCCTCATTGGCTTGTCTGGACTTTCCCTTGTGTGGTGCGGTTGAGCAAGCGACGCAGCGACTGGTAGACATCCACATGCTTCACCGCCTGACCGCATTTACTGTCGCAGGGTTGGTGATGGCGGTTGTGGTCTGGATGTTCCGCCGAAGCGATGATCGAGGCTTACGCCGCTTCGCGATCGTGTTGAGCGTCTTGGTGGTGCTACAGTTCGCGCTCGGGATCGCCAACGTATCCTTTCTTTTGCCTATGTGGTCGCGCGTGCTCCACATCACTGTCGGAGCCTCCTTCTGGAGCGCGCTGATGATCCTATGGACGGTTACTCGAAGGTTTGCCGCCAGTGAGGGTCTGCTTTCGGAAGCAGCCTGATCTCTTAGCCTGGAATCCAAAAGGGGCTGTCCGGATTTCGGACAGCTCCTTTTCTTTTTCGCGCGTTTCGCTAGTGAACCTTTGCTCCGACGGCGGGGCGACTACTCCTCAATCGAGCGCATGAACGCGATGATGGAGTTGATATCGTCGTTGGTCAGGAAGTCAAATCCACCCTTCGGGGGCATGGCGACCCCGGTGGTGTTCAAGGGATCATCGGCCGTGCGTCCTTCGAGCACGTAAGCAAGGAGTTCGGCGTCCGTCGATGATTTGACGAACTCGCTCGTCGTCAGATCCTTGCCCAAATTGGGAAGTCCTTTGCCATCCGAGCCGTGACAAGCGAAGCAGGTCTGCTGAAATAGAGTATCGCCTTCAGCGATCATTTCCGCCGAGTAGGCCGGCTCTTCGACCACGGTCTCGCCACCATCGGATGAGCCCCCACACGCCGCCAACAATACCGCCGCACCGAGGACTAAGCTGATCCATATCGTCTTTCTCATTCCGTTCTCCTCCGCCTCCTCCGCGTTGTGAAAAAACCCACAAGGACTCAGTATACCAGTTCCGCTTAGCGCAGTTCAAAGGTGGACTGCTGATCGCAAATCAGGAACGTACATGCCCAGTTTCCACTTATCCCCGTTCAAAGGCGTATTGCTGTTCGTTAACCGGGTTCGCACATCCCCGGTATCTACTTATCGCAGCTCAAAGGCGTATTGCTGATCGGAAATCGGGTTCGTACTTACCAGCATCCAATTATCGCAGTTTGAAAGTATCTTGCAACCGATCGTAGATCAAGGGTCGCGCTCGACCCAGCTCTCTTTCTCTGCCGCTCTCCCGCTCCCCAGCTTTGGACGCTTGGGTATAATCGTGCACTTGGCCGGAGCTGAGCGCAGTCGCTCCTTGGGAACGGGCGCTAGCGAATTCTCGCTCTGCACACCGCCTGAGACTAGATGAGCCGCAAAGTCTACCTGCTAGGAGCTGTTGTACTCGCCCTACTGCTTACGCCGTGGGTGTACGGGCTGCCCTTCGTACAGGAGAGCGTCGCCTGGCGAGTCTCGGAGCTTCGTGCTCAAATAAAATACGCACTCTCGCCCCCCGAAGAAGCGGTCTTCATTCCGCAATCGACCCTATCTGCGATGGTGGATGCTACGTTGGCGGCCATCATGACCCCCACGCCAAATGCACCGCCCACGGAGGTCCCGGTCGAACCAACCGAGCCAGGCCCTACGTTGACATCTTCGCCCATGCCCTCACCGATCCCAGACCACGTTTTTCTACCGGGAATACAGCATGAATACCAGAAGTGGAACAACTGCGGACCCACCAATCTGGCCATGGCGCTTTCTTACTGGGGTTGGGAAGGTGACCAGCGCCCAGTGGCTAACTTCACCAAACCCAATCCACGCGACAAGAACGTGATGCCATACGAGCTGGCGGAATATGTCAGCAAGGAAACTGGATTTAACGTGATCTCACGTGCAGGCGGCGACCAGGATTTATTGAAGCGGTTGATCGCGGCCGGATTCCCGGTGATCGTGGAGAAAGGTCTGGAAGGGCCCGGATTCGATGGGTGGATGGGCCACTATCAGGTCCTGGCCGGCTACGACGATGTATTGAGGCGATATGACGCCTACGATTCGTACCAGGGCGATTTCAGCCACGGCAATACCCTGCCCGTCAGCTACAAGGCGGTCGAAGAGTACTGGCGGCACTTCAACCACCAGTACCTGGTCATCTATCCAGCCGAGCGCGAGGCCGAGCTGCTAGCCATTCTCGGCTCCGATGCCAATGAGGAAGTCAATTGGCGAAATTCAGCCCAGCAGGCCTCGGACGATATCTTCTCCACCACTGGGCGCGACCAGTTCTTTGCCTGGTTCAATCGAGGCACCAATCTGATGCAGCTGCAGGATTACGGTGGGGCTGCCGCCGCATATGACGAAGCTTTCAACATCTATGCCGGCCTAGATCCCGATATGCGTCCGTGGCGGATGCTGTGGTACCAAACCGGACCTTACTGGGCCTACTATTATTCCGGACGCTATTGGGACGTGCTCAACCTGACCACTCAGACGCTCTACAACATGAGCGAGCCGGTCCTCGAAGAGAGCTACTACTGGCGCGGTCTGGCGAAGGAAGCTCTGGGGGATGTCGCTGGAGCGATTGAAGACTTCCAGACCAGCGCAGAAGTCCACCCCGGGTTTTTGCCCGCGCTCACGCAACTCGATCGCTTGGGAGTCTCGCCCTAGCCCCATCCGGGCAGGACAGGGTTGAAATGCTGCCTGAACCGAGCAGAGCCCGTCGAGCAGTCGAGAATCTCATTTCACAACAAGTAGTTTTCGGTTGAGCAATCCCCATTCGCGATGACGATTCAAGCTCAGCCTTCGCCAACCAGCGCCACGCGCGTCGCGAAATCAACGCTCATTGTGATGGGCGGATTGTTTGCGGCCTTGATCACAGGCTTGATCCGTCAGCGCATCATCGCCGGCCAATTTGGCACCTCGGCACCGATGGATGCCTTCATCGCCGCCAATGGATTGCCAGAGCTGCTGTTCATCATGCTGGCCGGCGGTGCGTTGGGGTTTGCTTTCATTCCCATTTACACCGAATTCCTCACGACCGGGGACCGCTCCGACGCAGATCGGTTAGCTAGCCAGGTCGTCAACTCCATCTTCATTCTTGCGCTGATCGTCTCCTCTCTAGCGGCGCTGTACGCCCCGACCTTCGTGACCGCTCCCTGGGGACTGGGTCCAAACTTTCCACAGCCGGTTCAGGAGCTGACCATTGAGCTGCTGCGCTTACTGCTGCTCTCTACCATTATCTTCGCCATCAGCAGCATCACTACCGCCGTGCTGCAATCGCACCAGCACTTCATTCTTCCTGCGATCTCACCGATCGTTTACAACTTTGGCGTCATATTCGGCGCCCTGGCCCTTGCACCCACTATGGGAATCCACGGACTGGCTTGGGGCGCTATTGTTGGAGCACTGCTGCACCTGGGGGTTCAGATCCCCGGGTTGTTTCGATTCAAGGTGCACTGGTTCCCAATCCTTGGTTGGCGAAACCCAGCCCTGCATCGAGTGGCCATCTTGATGGCTCCACGCGTGATTGACCTCATGATGGCCCGCGCCAGCATCGATTGGCTGAACGCCAACATCGCCTCCG
>JBHIBY010000072.1:0-11702 GCA_046759305.1 Anaerolineales bacterium | reverse complement strand
GTCCAGTGCTCGAACTCCATGCCAGGGTGTCCTCCTGGAAGGTGCTCCCATGGCGGGGCGGGCTGCTCGCTGAGACTCTCGAGTTCAATTCCTATGAGGTTGCCACCGGGACTGTACATGAGCACCAAGGGGCCAGGCTGTTCTCCAGCCATCTTGATAAAGTGACGGCCCATGTCAGGGACACAATCTCCGGTATCGATCCAACCGACATCAAGAGCTTCATCAGCAGTGAGGGGTAAGTTATCGAAGGAGCCATAGGTGGCAACCACGCGGTCACCTATTGTGGGCGATGAACTTGCACAACCTGCTAGGACAGCAGCCAACAGGAGCCCGCTGACGACAGCCAATGGAAATCGTAGCTTGTGACACATGAGCAATACCTCCAGTCTAGGCATGATCAATGTTGGAAGCTTCCAGCGTAAGGGGCTAGCTTTTGCCAGGTGCTCGCTGGTCTCATTGCTGATCGGCCAGCGCGTTTATTCGGGCGGCTGCGATATTTCCACGCCTAGCTGTTTCAGGGTCCCAGTCAGCCCGCCGTCCGGATTGGCGTCGATCTCGATTCGAACGATTTCGCCGTCTCTGACTGTGCACCGGGCGCGCTCTTCCGGCAGGCTTATCGATTTGCCAGTAGCTGGAATCTTAGGCAGACCGAGCGGGGAGAGGTTCAGCTCGCCGGTGTGCGTGCCCGTTATCTGGTAGGTTGTTGTGGCTATTTGATCCTGTTCGCGCACGTCACTTAAGTTGAACGACCAGTCAGGAAAGCCGGCCAGTAGCTGCCGCTGCATGTCAACCCATTGCGCCTTGTCGATGGGCTCTGGCACGGGACCGCTGAACACAAAATCTGCCGACAAATAGCTGGCCGCTGTCTCCATGTCGCCGTTGTCAACTGCGGTCATCATGGCTCTTACCACTTCTTCTGCACCTATCATCACGCACTCCTTTTTTCAATGAGGACCTTCAACTGCCAACAATCTATATGATGAAGCGTTATCTTGTCATGAGGCACACGCCCTGTTTTACCTGGGAGATTTGCCTCGCCTGCGATTGGGAAGATATCCCGAGCCATGGCGGGTGTGGAATCGCGGCTGGGTTCATCTACGCATCGGGCCCGAAGACAACATCTCGCTGGTAAGCGGTACAGGGTGATTGTTGATGTCAGAACGCGGGACTAATGCCTGACAAAAAGGTTGCTGTTCCCAGGGAGCGCCTGTTGGTTTATATTGGGTAGGCCCAACCCTTTGATTCACATCAGTTTGCTCATGTCAACGCCATCTGAGAAGGTCCAGACGGGCAATAGTATCGTCTCCAAAGGATCAGAAACGTCACCCCTTTTCCTGGAAGGGCGCTGGCTTATGGCCAGTCGGCTAGCATGGCTAATCCTAGTCATCCTGGCGGTCACGTTGTGGGCTGTCGGCAGCATAGAGAATGCGGCCGAAATACCCGCGACCTGCCCTCGGGGCACGTGCGACCCCTTTGCGTTATCAGCCGGTGACCTGGCGGTGATGGCCGACCTCAATCTGCCTGTTCGCTTTATCGCTGGATACTTCGCGGTGACCAATATGGGTTTTGCGCTCGTATTCTTCACCATCGCCGGCGCCATTGCCTGGCGTAAATCGGCCGATTGGATGGGACTTCTTGTCTCATTCACCCTCGTTTACATCGGCGCATTGTTCTTCACCAGTAGCGATGATGCTCTCTGGCGTGCTTATCCCGCATCTCGAACGCCCCTGGCGCTTTTGGGCATGATTGGGTATGCCTCCATCATGCTGCTCCTCTTTTATTTCCCAGACGGCCGATTCGTGCCTCGCGGGAGAGTCGCCCGTATCATTGGTTGGCTCATCATTCTCTTGACGACGCCCTTTGTTGGCACGGCAACCAGAGCTGGCGCGATTGGGACATACCCATTTGCCGCAACTGTCGGTCTTGGGCTGGCGGCCCAAATCCATCGCTACCGTCGAGTATCTGGGCCGGTGCAGCGGCAACAGACAAAATGGATTGTGTTTGGCTTGGCAACTTCGCTCGCCGTCATGTTGATCTGGGTGTTTGCTGCGGCCACTTTGCCTCCGGGCCCACCTTCGATACAGCGCGTTTATTTCCTTCTCTTGAATCGACCGCTCATCGTTGTCCTGATTCCCGTACTCCCGGTCACTATCGCTTTCTCGATCTTGCGCTACCGGCTGTGGGATGTGGATGTGGTCATCAACCGGACGCTCGTATACGGCGTACTGACTGCTAGTGTGGTTGGCGTCTACGCGCTGGTGGTGGGAGCGTTGGGGACACTATTCCAGGCGCGAGGTAACTGGATTATCGCGCTGATAGCGACGGGGTTGGTAGCCGTCCTGTTTCAACCTATGCGGGAACGGCTGCAAAGCTGGGTCAACCACTTGATCTATGGCCATCGGGACGAGCCATTTGAGGTGCTGGCACGACTGGGCCAACAATTAGAGAGCACTTTGTCGCCGGAGATGGTCTACCCGACGATTGTAGAGACCGTAGCCCAGACACTCAGGCTGCCGTATGCCGCGATTGCGGTAAAGCAGGGGGAGCGATTTGAAACCGTCGAATCCTACGGCAAACTCACGAGCAGTCCCGTCGCCACCTATCGGTTGATGCACCGGGGCGAAGTGATAGGAAACATGTTGCTAGGCCAGCGCGCTCAAGACGAGGAATTCAGTGAAGCCGATGAGCGGCTCTTGCGCAACATTGCCCGGCAGGCAGGCATAGCCGTTCACAACGTGCAGCTTGCAACCGATTTGCAGCGCGCCCGACGGCAACTTGTCAACAGACGCGAGGAAGAACGTCGTCGACTGCGCCGCGATCTGCACGACGGGCTAGGCCCAACGCTGGCGTCACTACGCCTCCAGACAGGGGTTCTGCTCCGCATGATTCGAGGCGATGCCGATGCGGCCGAGACCGTCGTCAAAGAGTTTCGAACAGACCTTCGCACGGCGATTGATGACATACGACGCGTTGCCTACGAGCTCCGACCACCAGTGCTGGATGAACTGGGACTGGTCGCCGCTATTCGTGCCCGCGCCGCCCAGTACGACCGAGGGGAAGCGGGGGAACTTGTCCTGAAGATTCAAGTTGATGCGCCTGAGAAAATTGCAGGGCTACCAGCTGCTGTCGAGGTGGCCGCCTACCGCATTGTTCAGGAAGCACTGACTAATGTCGCCCGCCATTCACAGGCGGATCGTTGTCTCATTCGAATCCACACGAACAGCGACTTAATCGTGGAAATCTCTGATAATGGTGTCGGACTGCCTGCGGAGCCGCGAGGCGGCCTGGGTCACCTGTCAATGCGCGAGCGTGCGGAAGAACTAGGTGGAACGTTTGTCATCGGACCTTCCCCCGATGGCGGTACACGCGTCTGCGCCTCGTTGCCGCTCCTCCTCGGGTGACGCCATGGAAAGCCTGCGTATCCTGATTGCTGATGACCACCCCGTATTCCGCAAGGGGATGCGGATGCTGCTGGAGTCGATGCCTGATATGGAGGTGGCCGCTGAGGCCACGACGGGCCAGGAAGCCGTGGAAAAGGCAGCCGCCCTGAAGCCGGATGTGGTCTTGATGGACCTGCAGATGCCTGACGGTAGTGGCCTGGAAGCCATACGCAAGATTACGGAAAAAGAGCCTCACATTCGCATCTTGGTCGTTACGTTATTTGAAGATGAGGAGTCCGTCTTTACCGCTCTCCGTGCTGGCGCACGCGGTTATTTCCTCAAAGACGCCGACGAGGATGAGATAGTGCGCGCTATCCAGGCCGTTGCGGAAGGTGAAGCCATCTTCAGTCCAGCCATTGCCACGCGACTGACGGGTTTCTTCGCTTCGGCATCCGCTAATGCGCCCAAAGATGTTTTCCCTGAACTGACGGACCGCGAGCGGGAGATTCTAGCGCTGATTGCCCAGGGAAAGACAAATGCAACAATCGCGGAGCAACTGACAATTAGCCTAAAGACGGTGCGTAACCACGTCTCCAACATCTACAGCAAATTGCAGGTGGCCGACAGAGCCCAGGCAGCCATCCGCGCCAGGGACGCTGGCCTGAGCTAGATTGGATGCCTTGCGTCCGCTTGAGCAACGCTCTTAGCGTACGCTTTCGTCCTTTTGCTGCAATAACCCCCTCTTGCCTCTCCTCTGTGTTCATCGTTTGACCTCAATATGGCGCTAAATCCACAAGAGGATTTCGAGAGTGAAATTGGGAAACGGGTGAGCGTTTTCTCCGGTGCCAGGGTTCCTCTCCCTTGCAGGACACCTGGAACCTGGTCGACGCGGTAGGTTATGGTCACAAACGCCACGCTCTTGCCATCGATCCCCTCAGATGCGATTTGAATGCCCTTCACGAGTTCCACAACTGCCTGCCGCTTGTCCTCGAAGGTCGCATGATCGGACGCGCTCCCGCAGCGTGGCCAGACGCCCTCTCACTAATGCCCTGAAGCTCGTCAAGGAAATTTCCCCAATTAGGAGGTGGTAGCTGATCAGTCATTAGTCTGTCCCCATTTCCTCCACTTGGTCATCAAATGCAACCTTCACTTCTACAAATCCCAGGTCCTCGTCCGTCGCATCATGTGTCGGTCTGTAATCCGGTGCCTGGTGACGAAAGTAGGTGTTGTACAGCTCGGCATAGTGACCGCCGGAGTCCAGCAGCCGTTGGTGGTCACCTTCTTCAATGATGCTGCCCTGACGTAAGACAATGATGCGGTCCGAGGCGCGCACAGTCGATAGGCGGTGTGCGATCAGAATGGAAGTAGTATCGGCCAGTATGAGCTGCAGGGCTTGCTGGATCTGAGATTCGGTGAAGGGATCGACGCTGGCAGTCGCTTCATCCAGGACGAATATCGCTGGGCGCTGCACGAGCACTCGCATTAGCGAGACCAGCTGGCGCTGACCCATTGAAAGCCGCTTTCCGCGTTCGCCAACCTCGCTGTTCAAACCATCTGGCAGTGCATCCATCCATTCTCCCGACCCGATTCGACGTGCCAACTCCTCGATTTCATACTCGCTGACTTCAGGTCGGGCATAACGAATATTCTCCAGCACGGTTCCTGAAAATAAGAACGGATTCTGCGGCACAAGACCGATCTGGCGGCGGTAGTCGCGTAGATCAAGGGAACGGATATCATGGCCGTCAATAGAAATCTGGCCACCTTGGAATTCATAGAAGCGGGTGACCAGCTTGACGATGGATGACTTTCCAGCGCCAGTATGGCCTACCAACGCGAGGTCCTCCCCTGGTTTGATCGTGAGACTGAAATCCTCTAGAACCGGCTCATCGGGCCGATAGTGAAAGCCGATTTTGGCAAAATGGATTTCTCCCCGCAACTTGGGCACTTGCAGACGCGCGGTCTGAAAAACGGCCGACTCGGCATCAATCAGAGCAAAGACACGCTCAGCCGCAGATAACCCTCCTTGTATCTGGCTCCAGAACGAGGAGAGGTTGAGCACCGGAAACCAGAACCGATCCAGGCTGCGCAAGAACAGATACCAGGCACCCACCGCGATCGCTCCTTGTGCAGCGCTGAGGCCCCCGATGTAGACCACGACCGCCGTTCCAACAAACATCAGGGCATTCAAAGTGGGGAATACGAGCGCCAGCACAAACCCACGCCGTATGTTCACCGAATAAGACTGGCGATTGACAGCTTCAAACTCCCAGTAGATCGCCTCCTCCTGTCGAAAATTCTTAGCCACCGTGATTCCGGTGACAGCCTCTTTGATGCTGGAGTTCACATTTGCTACTGCGCGCATGGCGTTGCGAATCACTCTGCGAGCCCAGCGCCGGAACCCCCAGGCCGTCAAGAACAAAACCGGCAGCATGGTCAAAACGAGAAGAGACAATCGAACATCGATGCTGAACAACACCAAAATCAGGATAACCACCTGCGTCATCTGTGTTGCTAACTCTGTGAGCAAGACAGAGACCTGCGCAAACTCATTGGTGTCGGAAGTGATTCGGCTAACTACCTTGCCGGAAGCATGTTCATCGTAGAATGACATGTCATGGGAGGCGGTGGCGCTGAAGGCTTCTTTCCGCAAGTCGAGCATGACGTTCCCGATCACGCGGGTGATTGCCCGTCTTCGTGCCCAGTTTGTTAGCCAGAATACGATGCCTAGCGCGAATAATGCCAGAGCGATCCCATACAGTTGTGAGTTCTGTGGATTTTCTTCCAGTAGCTCTACACCTATTGAGAAAAGGATTGGCGTGGAGGCCGCGGCACCAGCCATGACAATAGTGGCCAATAGCGTCACTATTAGCCGTCTGCCATGTTTACCGAAGTAGACCGCCAAGCGACGTACTAGCTCCCAATCGCTGTAGGAGCGGTCGTAGTCCTCTCGCTGCAAATCTGAAAAGAACCCCATCAGTCTCCGAGTTGAGAAAAAATCTGCTGGTAAGCAAGAGAAATCTCGATCAGCTCTTCGTGAGTCCCGAGGGCAGCGATCTGCCCGCGCCTCACCAACAGGATGAGGTCGGCCCAACGGATCTGCGAGAGCCGGTGTGTGATGATTACGGTGGTGCGACCTTCGGCAGAACGAAAAATCGCGCGTTGAATCTCGTCTTCAGTTGCGCTGTCGATGGAGCTGGTAGAGTCATCAAGAATGAGTATGCGCGGATCGGTCAGAAAGGCACGCGCAAGCGCGATGCGCTGACGCTGACCTCCCGAAAGGGTGACACCACGCTCCCCTACTACCGTTTCGTATCCTTCCGGAAAATTAGTGATGAACTCATGGGCTTGAGCCTGCATAGCTGCCCGCTCGATCTCCTCTTGTGACGCGCCTCGCTTACCAAAAGCAATGTTGTCGGCAATGGAGCGCGAGAAGAGAAAGAGATCCTGCTCAATGATCGAAATCTGCGCACGTAGCGAGGCCATATCCCAATCCCGTACATCGACGCCGTCAACAAGGACGCGACCCGATCCCACGTCATAGACACGATTGATCAACTTGGCCACAGTGGTTTTACCTGTACCGGTCTGACCGACGATGGCTAGCGTTTCGCCGGGCTGCAGACTGAAAGACACATCGCGAATTGCCACATTGCCACCTTCATAGGAGAAAGCCACATCGCGGAACTCGATCTCGCCACGCATTGAAGCAGAATAGCCTCCTGGATTGTGGTCCAGTTCTGTACGTTGATTGATGAGATCCAGGATTCGCCGTGCCCCGGCCATGCCGAGCGAGACTTGCGAATAGGCGAACAAAGAAATGAAGGTGGGAAACGAGAAGAGTTGCACCAAGCCAATGAAAGCTACCACGTCGCCGATTTCGAGCACCCCCTGTTGGTAGAACACGATCGATTGGAGAAACGCTCCCGCTTCTGCTAGTCCGAGCAGGAGCAACGGCAGATAGCGTGCCTCAATGTCGCCTTGCCGAACGTATGCAGCTCGATAGGAGGCAGCGTTGGTCGTAAACCGTTCCACTTCCTGATCCTCCTGCGCGTGACCTTTGACGACTTCAATGCCGTCGATCGCTTCTGAAAGGTGTGCATTCATGGTGCCAAATGACTTCCGCGCATGCTCCGTCACCGGTCGCAGTTCTCTTAGGTAGGCCCAGATGGCCACAACATACAAAATCGTGAAGAGGGCCGGGATCGCAATCAGTGTTGGGTAGATAGTGGGCGCTACAATTAAGGGCAGCAGGATGAAGTTTGCGGATCCGATAACCAGGTTGAATCCCGGGTTGTACATTAACCCGATCTCACGCACGTCATTTGTGGCGCGTGCCATCGTGTCTCCAACGGGCTGCAGGTTGTGGAACGTCATGCTCTTACCCAGAAGGCTTAGATAGAGCTCCTCCCGAATGTCGCGTTCCAGACGCTGCCCCAGCATGTCGGCTCCGAAATTCCTCCCAAGCTGCAACACGCTGCGAGTTACCTGAGTGACAACTATCAAAATCGCAATCCGTACCAATCCCTGGGCAATATCTTCACCTGCCACGACAATATCGAAGGCTTGGCCTAGGAAAAGCGGCACTGCCGCTGCCAGGGTAGCGTTGCCGAAAGCACCCATTAGTGCCATCAGCACGATCCACAGGTGATCCAAGGTGTGCGCAAGGATCCATCGGTTGACGGAGACCCGACTGCGCAGTTTGGCTTGGGGGAGTACGAATTCGGCGACGGTCATGAAAGAGGCGTCGGAAGCATAACATAGGCCCTTCCAAGCTATGAAAAAGCCGGCTCGCAGGAGAGAATACCGTGCACGGCGGGGTGTACCTCAGGCCGATCCCAATAGGATAACTAGGTGCACGGCAGGGTGTACCTCAGTTCAGGCCTCCCAAAGGCTGGGTAGAATCTCAAGGATTGGAGTCTAGCAGAAGCGGTGCCAGTTGGAGCTGGATGAGTTCAACCTCAACGACCTGCAAATCGTCGCGTTTGCGCTTGGCCCGGCCGTAACCAATGCCTACTTGGTCGGAGAGCCGGAAAGCGGAACGGCGGTTGTTATTGATCCGGCTTGGGAGGGTGAGACCATTCTGCGCGCCGCGAAGCGTAGAGGGTGGCGCATCACTCAAATTTGGCTCACGCATGCGCACTTCGATCACTTTGGGGGAGCGGGAGCCATCTCCGATTCCTCAGAAGCGCCCATTCCGGTTGCCCTGCATGCCGATGATCACTCGCTCTGGAGAATGGGTGGTGGAGCGTACGCATTCGGCATTCCAGACTTCGACCCCGGCCCGGAGCCGACAGTCTATCTGGAACACGGGATGAAACTGAGCTTGGGAGCTGAAGAGTTCGAGGTGCGCCATACGCCGGGTCATTCACCCGGCCATGTGATCCTCAGCTACAAACAGGGGGAGGCTGTCTTCTGCGGCGATTTAGTATTTCGGGGAAGCATTGGCCGGACGGATCTACCCGGTGGGGATATGCAGAAGCTTCTATTGAGCATCCAGCGGGAAGTGTTAACGCTTCCAGATGAAGTCCAACTCTTGGTCGGGCATGGTCCTGTCACCAACGTCGGATGGGAGCGCCGCACAAATCCCTTCTTGAGTAGCCTTTAGGGAAGGGAGCTTAGCGTTGCTCACTTCTTAGAGTTCTCACTCTCCCGCTGCTTGCAACCAGGCCAGCCATTCCCGCACAATTCCCTGAGGTTCCTCAGGTGCTACGGCAAGCACTTCCAGTATCCAAGGATATTCCCCGGTTTGCCCTGACTCTTGACCATCGATAGTCAGCAAACCAACATCCGCTGTGACGGTGGATAAGGGGAGTATGCCGATCGCTCCTAAATCCTCCTGGACCAACTCCAGCATCGCCTGGGGACCCGGCCCCAACAGTGCCGAGGATGTAAATCGGCGATCGCCAAGGACAAAGTGTTGTAGGTAATTGCGTGTCTCAGCACCCTCCAATGGAATGACAGGCTGTATGGCCCGGTCCGGACCTCCCAGCATCTGCCAGTTTTCAATCCGCCCTGTAAAGATACCGACGATCTCATCCGACGAGAGATCTCCGAGCTGGTTATCCGCGTTCACTACGATCACCACCGGCTCTTTGCCCAGGGGACTAACAAACCAACCCGGTGGTGGTTCTAAAGAGGTGACGGTGAGCGATGCTATGTGAGCCTCAGCAGATTCGAGCGCTGCGGTCGGCGCTAGAACCTGCAGGCCCAATCCAATGAAGCCCTCGGACACTTGTCTCTCTCGAAAGGAAAGGATGCGAGAAGTTACCCAGGTCTCAAGCTCTGGCGTAGTTGCGATCTCGGGAAAGGGGGTTGGGAAGACGGGTGAAACCTCTGGATTCGACCTCACACAGCTAGCAATTAACCCGGCTCCTGCGATCAGCGTCCCAAATTTACGCACGGTAGATAGCCGCTGCCAGACCTACTAAGCCTGCTAATGCGCAATAGACGGCAAATCCGCGTAGAGAGCCATGAGAGAGGAATCTCAGCAACCAGCGTATGGCTGCGAAACCGACGACTGCCGCGGTAATAAATCCAACTGCGAGTTCTTGGAATGCTTCGGATGAAATCGTATTGAAGTCTCGCAACGTGACCACCCCCGCCCCAAGCATGACAGGTACTGCCAGCAGGAGCGCGAAACGTGCCGACTCCAGTCTGCCAAATCCGCGCGTGAGACCGCCAACTATCGCGCTTCCCGAGCGCGAGATACCTGGAAACAACGCCGCCACCTGAAACAGACCGATTACGAGAGCATCCGGAACCCTGAGCTCAGGTAGTTTGGGTTCGCTAACGCGCCGTTTCCTAAGCCACTCACCAGCCATCAGCAGGCCCGCATTCGCCAACAGGAGGGCTGCCACCAATTCGGGCCGAGAAAAAGCCTCCCGAATCACGTCGCCAAATAGCACTCCGGCGAGTGCTGCGGGAATGGTGGCCAGAAGAAGAAGCCAGGCTAGCCTCGCCTCAGAGGTTGTCAGGGGATTTAATGTACGCAAGCCTCGAAATGCTGCAGAGACAAGGCGGACAAGATCACTCCAAAATGCTGCGATCACAGCTAGCAGCGTCCCCCAGTGTAGAACTATGGTGAAGGGAAAGAGAACCGTACGGTCGATCTCCCAACCGAGCAACCACGGGAACAGGACCAGATGGCCGGAGGAAGATATTGGAAGAAACTCAGTCGCGCCTTGAACAGCGCCCAGGATCAACGCCTGAAGCCAAGTCACTCCGAAACCTCGGGCTCGTACAGATAGTTCTCGGCAAATGTATCCATACGACTGTCCCTGATCGCCTTGCGCAGCTCATGAGTTAGATTGATCAGCCAACGTAGATTATGGATAGAGAGCAAGGTCGCCGCGAGCATCTCTTTCGAAACTGCGAGGTGTCGAAGATAAGCGCGCGAGAAATTCGCGCATGTATAGCAATCGCATTCAGCCTCAAGCGGCTTTGAATCGTCCGCTAGCTGTGAGCCTCGCATGTTCAGTCGTCCGTCGCGCGTGAAAGCTGCATGATTACGGGCTAGACGGGTGGGTAAGACACTGTCGAAGATATCGATACCACGCCGGACGCTTTCTACGATATCTTCCGGCGCGCCAACACCCATAAGATACCGAGGCCGTTCCCATGGCAGTTCTTCGTCGAGAATCTCCAGCATGGAGTAAGTCTCTTCCTTGCTTTCGCCAACACTCAGACCGCCGATTGCGATCCCCGGAGTGTCCAGAGCGGCGATAAAGCGCGCTGATTCCCTCCGCAAGTCGGGAAATATCCCACCTTGAACGATCCCGAATAGAGCTTGATCCTCGCGTTCCTTGGCTTCCACACACTGAACGGCCCATTCGTGGGTGCGATGCATCGCCTGCTCGTTGTAGTTCCGATCGTGGGGTTCCGCGCACTCATCGAGGGCCATGATGATGTCGGCCCCTAGATTCTCCTGAATGGCGATCGCCTTCGCCGGTGTCAATCGATGCTCAGAACCATCGAGGTGAGAGCGGAACGTCACACCCTGCTCATCGACGACGCGCTGATCTGCGAGCGAGAACAGCTGGAACCCTCCCGAATCGGTGAGGATGGGTCCCGGCCAACGCATAAAATCGTGAAGACCACCCATTTGGGCTATGCGCTTATCCCCGGGACGAAGATAGAGATGATAGGCGTTCGCCAAGACAAGCGTCGCGCCTAAGCTAGCCACCTGATCTGGAGTGAGCGCCTTCACGGTCGCTTGGGTACCAACCGGAGCAAACAGGGGTGTCTCGAGCTCGCCGTGCGGGGTATGAAAAGTCCCGGTCCGACCGCGCCCATCCTGTGAAGCAACTTCGAAAGTGAAAT
>JBHIBY010000071.1:0-11919 GCA_046759305.1 Anaerolineales bacterium | reverse complement strand
GGGTTGGCCATGCTAGCTTCCGGTGGGCAGCGCAAACGTGATCTTGGCGCTGGCCGGTGTCTGATCGTACCACAGTACACCGCCCATGCTTTCCGCGATCATGCGTAGCTCGCCCAGCGAAAGCCCATAGCCCAGGTTGCCGGCAGAGGGATCTGCAGTCTGCCCGGTAAGTGCTTTGACTGTCTCTTCCGAGAGTCCGGTACTCGAGTCTGCCACCATAACAGCCGCCCACTGGCCAGGATCTAGTTCCAGCTCGGCGGGTACCAAAATGCCGGCGTTTTCACTGTTCTCTGCCTCAAAAGCCTGAATCTGCAGCATGACACGCCCGGTCATCGTGCGTCGAATGGCAGACGCTACAAGCGCTTCGATTACTTGATATACGCGGTTGCTGTCCCCTGGAAATAGCGGAACCGGAGCTTCGGATTCGACGGTCAGGCTCAAGCCCCTGCGCGCTGCCTGCAGCTGGTGATCAGCCGCCGCGCGTTGAATTAAACGCGCGAGATCTACGAGTTCCTCGGCTGCCTCCGCCTCAATAGTCGTGATCGGAAGCGCGCGCACGGCCTTCAATTGATCCTTGAGCTTGAGAAGTTCATCCTTGGGCTGCCCCAGTGCATCCTGGCCGTTGATATAGGCCTCCAGATTGGTGATCGCTTCATCCAGACCTTCCACCAAGCTCGGGGGGACATAGCTGATTGGGCTTGTACCGCCTACGCTGGCGCTGGCTTGCTGTACAACAGCGGCGCGGTCCAAAGCCACCCCAGCCCAATCCGCAAGGGTCATGAGCAAGGTCACGTGGTGTTCGTTGAAGGAGCGCAGAGCGAGCCGGTTGTATACGCCCAGCACCCCGACGACTTCCTGTCTCAAGCGGATGGGTACTTTTACAACGGACTGAACCATGAAACCCGTCTGCACTTTCACGGGTCCGCTGTCCATACGGGGTTTGCGCAGGATAGGTTGACCGCTGCGAAAAACCTGTCCAACCAGCATATCGTCCGCGCGCAATCGCTGAAGCGTAGCCTGACGCTCACCGGCTTGCTTTGTCGCTCGCAATACGACCTCATCGGTTTCGGCGTCTGCCAGGTAAATGCTGGCCTCTTCCGCATCCGTCACATAGGCTGCCGCCTCTACCAATCGAGCGAGGATTTGGTCAAGGTCATCCAGGCTGGCAACCACCCGACCAATCTCGCTCAACATGCGGATCTCATCCGCCCGCCGTCGAAGATCCTCCTGCAGGCTTTCGACGCTGCGGGTCAGTTCACCGGTACCGCCCTCACCCTTGCGGGCCTCTCCTAGTGCGCTGATAGCCTCGTGTAGCTCTTCCTCTCGGTACGGCTTGAGTAGCACATCCCGTACGCCGAGTTGAAGGAAGCTGCGCAAGCGGGAGGCCGGGAAGTGGGCTGCCAGGACCAGCGCAGGAGCGTCATCCCCCATCTCGCGACGATTGCGCAGTCCGGCCATTGGATCGCCACGAATCTGTGTTACATCCACCAGGAGAACATCCGCCTCAGGCGCATCATCGGTTGCAGGCCAGGCCTCAAAACCGGCCGGCTTCAGAATACGTTCCACCAGCTGTGTGGCATTGGTCTCCACATCTGCAATGACAACAACGCGCATGTGCGTTCCCGCTAATACTGCAGGTGGTTCTTGTTCACTCATATCAACCTTGATCGGCAGCAGCCGCCAGATCGTAGTGAGGGATCCAGCCCATGGAATCCAATGGCCAGTACACGAGGATCGCTTTTCCGATGATGTCCTCGAGCGCCAAGGCCCCCCAATTTTGCGAGTCAGACGAGTTGTTGCGGTTGTCGCCCAGCACAAAAATCTCGTCCATGCCTACATCCCATTGGTCGTTGTATGCCGGCGGCACAGTTAGGTAGGGCTCTCTTAATATGCTTTCGTTTATGAACACCTGGCCGTCCACTACACTGACGTGATCGCCTGGCAAGCCAATGATGCGTTTGATAAAGCGGCGTTCGGGATTCAAGGGGAAGTGGAATACAACGATGTCTCCCCGTTGTGGATCTTGCAGGGAGTAGGCAAGCTTATTTACGACCACAAATTCCCCGTCTATCAGGCTCGGCTCCATGCTGTCCCCTTCCACCCGAATGCGAGCTGTCAGCATGTTGACCACAACGAACAAGATTACGGCGAAAATAACGGTCTGAAGAAGGGATCCGACGAAACGCAAAATACGCCGAGCGATGCTCGGTGGCTTGGGCTCAGTGATCGTCGGCTGCGTCGGCTGATTAAAGGGGTAGTCAGTCACGGATTGGATTATAAGACCCGCTATAGGGGCTGACAAGCGTACTCGGGTCGGGCGCAGATTTAATCGTTACGGGGGGCTATGAGCGCTCCCTGAACGATAACCGGATGGGAGTGCCCACGTATTTGTACTCTTCACGGATGCGATTTTCCAGGAATCGGGCATAGCTAAAGTGCATCAGCTCTGGATCATTAACGTGGAAGAGGAAGGTCGGGGGGTCGGTGCGCACCTGTGAAGCGAAGTAAATACGAAGCCGTGTGCCGGCCTTCGAGGGAGGCGCATGTGTTGCCTGGGCGTCAAGTAGGAGCTCGTTGAGTCGCGCGGTTGGGATGCGATTTAGACGCTCTTCCTGAATAAGGAGCGCCATAGGCAATACGCGATTCACCCGATCGCCCTTTAATGCCGATATAAATAGAACCGGTACGAAGTCCAGAAACTTGAGTGCGGCTCGAATATGGTCCCCATACATCTGCCGGTCACGGATTTCATCTGGCACGATGTCCCACTTATTGACCAACAGTAGGACGCTCTTCAGCTTATCGAGAATCATGCCCGCGATGTGCGCGTCCTGAGCAGTAACCCCTTCTGTCCCGTCGATCATTAGCAGTGAGACATCGGCGCGTTCAATAGCCTTCAGCGCTCGGAGAGCAGAGTACTTTTCGACGCCGGGTTTGATGCGGCCTCGTCGGCGTATACCTGCAGTGTCAATCAAAGTGATCGGCTCATCTTCGAAGGTCATTTGAGTGTCAATTGCATCGCGCGTGGTTCCGGGGTGTGGCGATACGATCACCCGCTCCTCTCCAAGCAAACGGTTCAAGAGACTGGATTTTCCGACATTTGGGCGGCCGACAATGGCGATATTGATGCCACTGTCCTCCGCCCCGGTCTCCGGTTCGGCATCCATGAGCTCGGTTAATCGATCCAGCATGTCCCCCGTTCCTCTGCCATGCAGGGCAGATATCGGGATCGGATCACCCAGACCCAGTTCATAGAATTCCGATACTCGGTCACCTCGCCCAGGGCTGTCGATCTTATTGACCACCAGCAGGATTGGAATCTGCTCTCGACGGAGAATATCCGCTATCTCGTGGTCGACCGGTGAGACTCCAGTGATCCCATCGACCAGAAATAAGACGGCATCCGCGTCCAGGATCGCTTGCTCCGCCTGAGAGCGAATCTGAGGCAGGTACTGCGCATCCAGCTCGTCTCCTGCAGATGGATCGAAGCCGCCGGTGTCTACCAGGTCGAATTGCACCCCGTTCCATTCGCTTTCAGTCACAAGCCGATCGCGCGTGGTGCCTGGCTGTTCATGCACTACTGCCAGGCGTTCACCCGCCAGACGATTGAAGAGGGTGGACTTGCCCACGTTGGGCCGTCCGACCAGGGCGACGATCGGTCTGGGCATTTCAGGGTGAAGGAGGCGGAGTAGCGGTAGGAGGCGGTTCCGATGTGATGGTGACCTCGATGGTGGAGGGAAATATCGGATCATGTTCCACATCGGTCGGTGCGATGATAACGAGCGGGGGCACCTGATGAACGCCGACTCCCAGATCAAGCAGATCCAAGATGACCAAAACGTCCTCAAGCTGGAGAGAGTTGAGAGTCGGAAGCGGCCCGTTCAATATGATTTCCACCGCTTCGGGCGATAGCTGGGCAAAGAGTCCATCGGTCAGCCCGCGCACCTCGACCAACCGACTGACGGTTATGGTTCCCTCAACGGGGGAGATGCTCACCTTCACCAGAACGCCCTGATCCTCGACTGGAGAGACTCCTTGCGGTAGATCCAGTGAGAGTCTTCTTTCCAGATCGCCGGTTGCTCCACTAAGATCGAATGGTGAGGTGAGTACAAATCCCGGCAGGCCTTCCAGCGCGGTCGGATCCGATGAGAAGACGGTAATGACCTCCGGCGTAACGGATACATCGGTGAGCCGGTAGCCGGCGTCCGCGAGTTGCTCCTCACCCTCCAGATTGGGAACCACCGAGACCAACCGAAATCTCTCACGCGGCTCGACGGCCACGGTTACTTGTGTCGTTTGCGGATCAAGTTCAACGCTGTCGACGACATTCCCGGCACTGTCAACAGCGGCTAACGGTACCTTGACCTCGAAGTCCTCCCGTCGCTCGAGAACGTTAACAGTCGCTACAACGGAGACTACTTGTTCGACTCGCGAAAGCGGTCCTAGAATCACAGCCTTTTCAGGAGAGGCGGTTACTGAGGTCGTGCGATAGCCGAGCTGAGGTTCTCCCACCGCAACCAGATCGATATCCAAGCTCGCGGTCGCGGCGCGCTCGAGGGTCAGCGAAATCGAGATGGGATCCCATTCGGAAATTTGAGCAGGTCGAACATCCACGCTAGTTTGAACGGACAGCTCATGGGTGCCCTCCTCCAAATTTGCCAAGTCGACCGCCAGATGGACGTCATCCGGTCCAATCTGCTCCCAGACCGACAGTGGGGCACGTACGGTGACACTGCCGCTGGTTGGAGGTGGTTCGCCGATTCTCAGTAGGCCTTGCCGTAAGCTGGAGTACTCGATCGGAATCGGACCCAGCACGCGAGATTCCGTTGGGTCGGCGTTGGTCACGGCCACGATCCAAACTGCCAGCGCCAGAATAAAGGCTAGCAGCAGTGAACCGAGATTAGTCCAGAGCCAACGCAACATCGCTCAGCCCGCTAGTCGCCTGTGGCCTCAGCTCGACTGGTTCTGACCAGCCAGCGATTCAGCCAATTAGGTAGCCCGCTCATCCGTCGTGGGCGATAAAACGCAATGAGGATATTGCGCAGCCTGCTGCGATCCAGCCTGCGGATCATTCGTCCGTTGTGAGTGATCGAGATATTACCGGTTTCTTCGGATATCACTACCGATACGGCATCGCTCACCTCGCTAATCCCTAGCGCTGCGCGGTGTCGCAGCCCGAGCTTGCGCTCGGCACCGCGCGAGAGCGTTCCTCCTGCTGAAAGCGGCATCACCACGGAAGCGGCTGCGACGCGATCATCGCGCAAGATTACGGCCCCGTCGTGCAGAGGAGTGTTGACATAGAAGATTTGGAGCAGCAGCTCCGTTGAAAGCTTGCCATCTAGAGCGACTCCCGTTTCGATGTACTCGTCGAGACGATCTTCGCGTTCGATGGTGATGAGCGCTCCATGCCGGATTTCTGACAAGCGTTCACTGGCGCTTACGATCAGGTTGACGGTTCGTTCGGCTTCTGCCGGCTCCGAGTACAGGCTGAAGAATGATCCCGCGCGTCCGACGCGCTCGAAAGCGCGCCGAATCTCTGGGGCGAAAACAACCGGAATCACAAACAGCAGCGCAGGGAGCGTGGCGCTGAGCAGCGACTGAAATCCCGGAAGCGGCAGGAGACCGGTCAGCAAAGCCATCACGATGATTAGCAGCACCATACCTCGCAGAAGCACCACCGCGCGAGTACCACGCAGCAGACTGATCACGAAGAAGAACACCGCGCTTACAAGCAGCAGATCCAGTATGGCGAGCGGTGTCAATCGCTCCAGAAAAAAGGAGATTTCGTCAGGCAGGTTGCTCATTTGTCTCTACGCGCTCAATCATCCCACATTGTGCGATATCTCGCATACAACTCGCATTAGGGATGGCGTTGCTATAGATTCAAACCCGGGAGTTGGCAGTCAGCCGCGCCTAAGGCGGCTAGTACAAAAGGAGGGTCTACTTGTGACCTAAGGTTGCTAGCTTTCCCGCAAGTTTTTAAGCAAATCGTGATAACCCTCCACATCTGGAGGGTTTAGATCAATGATTGCCTGGATGCTACGGACGGCATCCTCTTTCTGGCCGGCATCGAGCTGTATTTCACCCAAAGCGTCGTATTGTGCGATGGCGTCCGCAGTGCGTCCGGCGGCTTTGTAGGCCTCCGCAAGCCGGGCGTGAAGCGCTTGTCGCCCCGGATGCTCGCGAGCCATCTCTTCTAGCAAGTTTAGAGCTTCTGCCCCGCGACCGGATTCGACCAGGTATTCAAGGTAGCTATCCAGCTCTTTTGCCGCCTGGTCTTCCTGGCCGATGCGCAGATTTAAATCGATGAGGCTTATGCGCGCTTTGTCATCGCTTGGATCGATGGAGCGGATCTGTTCGTACACACGCAGCGCGCGCCGCTGATCGAGCCGAGAAAGGTCGATATCGCCCATCATATGAAGGATGCGCAGCGACCAGCCGTTACCAGTCGACATCTGTTGGGATAGGCGAAGTGAATTGGCCAGAGTCTTGCGAGCTAGATCAATCTCGGCCATGTCCTGATAGATCTCCGCCAGCTCAATGGATTGATTGAGCGCCTCATCGCCGCGATCTTGTTGGACAAGAAGCTCGATGAGCCGCGTGCGGGCAGGAAGATCCACCGGTGAGTGCTGCAATATCTTCATGTAGACTTCTGCGGCCTGTGCGCTCTCCCCACGCACTCGGTGCGTTTCCGCGATCATGGAGAGCTTTTCATAACCGGCTTCGGTTCGCCCTGATGCAATCTGAACTTCCGCCATACGCCGGTGGAGTGTGAGATATGTGGGGGCATAGTCGAGCGCAAGAAGCGCTTCTTCCAGTGCCGAGGCGTGCAAACCCTGATCCATTAAGCGGTCGATGCGCCTCATGGACAGCAGCACCTGATCCGTGTCGCCCACCGCAAGCATCTCCGCAATGGGCACAACACCGTCCCCTTCGCCCTCTTTTTCAAGTTCTTCACGCGCTTCTTTGAGCCTGTGCAGCCACTCGGGGCCGCTGAGGAACTCGAGTGTGTTGTCGACAATCTTTTCGAGCTCCTTCTTGTCGCCCTCCGTCTCGGTGGCAAGCAGAGTCTCGTAGTATTGATTCAAATCGCTGGATTGACCACGCTCAACGGTCAGGCTGTCGGCGAGTTTTAGCGACTGCAGCAGGTATCTTGCAGCCTCAGGCAGATCGCTTTTCTCTTTCGCAAGCCTGCCCAACGCTAAATTCGCTCCCAATGCCAAACCCGGATGACCCAAGGAGGCAATCAAGTGCTTGCGCGCCTCGTCGGTGTCACCAAGCTCCTTGTATAGCAGCCCCACGTTGTAGTGGGCGGCGGGGTGATCCAGACCGCTGTCCATGGCGCGCTGGAACTCTTTGATCGCCTGCTCCGTATGGTTACGTGTTTGCAGATCAATGGCTTCTGCTAAATAGCGATAGATTGCAGTGGAAGGTTGCAGCTCGCCGGTATGACCGCTGGTGATGTCCGACATACCAAGGCCCTGCTCCTTGCCATCTTCCTTGGGCTCCTCAAATAGGATCCCGGCCAGGATGGTTAGCGCCTCACCCTGCGCGGCCGTTTCAGGATCCTTAAGCTGCTCATCTTCCTCAATGGGCTCTTCCCCCTCGTCTCGAAGGAATTCCTGCACCTGTGCCATCCGTAGCGGCGCGGTGCCTCCTCGAGGTTGAGTTGGACCAGGAAGATCCTTGCTCTGGTTCAACAGCCTGAGGTATTGCGTGGCTTCCGAATCTCCAGGCAGGATGGATAGCGAGCGCTGGACAGCTTCCTTGGCGCGGTCGGTCTTGCCGCCTCTCTGCAATATCGCAGCGACAGATAAGTATTCCAACGCGGAATCTCGAGTTCGCCCCAGGCGCTCATAGGTAAGCGCGAGACGGGAGCGGGCTGCCAGATTTTCGGGATCGAGCCGAGCAATATGCCGCCAATTGTCGACCGCCTTGCCCGCATCCTTGCGCCGGATGTACATATCCGCTGAATCTTCTCGAGCCTGGATGGAATCCTCGATCTTCCCCAAGCGCTCATAGATTTCAGCACACTTCTCGACCGGGATGGGATCATCTGGAGTGGACTTGGCTGCGGTTTGATATGCGACCAGAGCCTCGTCGAGCTGGCTCGTCTCGAGCAAGGCTAGAGCGAGGCTATTCAGTGCGTTCGGGTTATTGGGGAATTCCGCCAGCGCCTTTCGATAGAACTCGATGGCGCGGTTCCACTGCAAGTCCCAGGCCGCAGAGTGGCCCAGTCGCATTGATTCGTTAAATAGATCTTCGCGTCCTGCCATTGGGCTGGCGATTCTAGCACAGGGGGGAAAGTCCTACCGCTCGAGCCATTTGCATTCGACTGTGCTCAGCTCTTTAAAGGCTTCATCTGCTCCCAGTTGGGGCCGGATTTCGCATCGGTCTTGAGCGGAACCTTTAGCTTGTAGGCGCCTTGCATGATCTCCTGGACAACTCCCGCCGTCTCTTTCAATTCCTTCTTTGGGACTTCGAATACCAACTCGTCATGCACTTGAAGCAACATGTTGGCGCTTAGCCCAGCCTCTTCCAACGCATTTGGCAGTGCGATCATGGCCAGCTTGATGATGTCGGCGGCACTTCCTTGGATGGGTGAGTTGACAGCCTCTCGCTCCGCACGAGCCCGAACTTGGGCCGGGCCGGGCTTACCATCCTTGGCAAGCTGAGGGAAATAGCGGCGGCGGCCAAGCAAAGTTTCGGTATAGCCTTCTTCCGCGGCCTTTTCTCGCACATCATCTATGTACCCACTAACACCCGGGAAGTTTTCGAAGTAGGCATCGACAAAGTTCTCAGCCTCAGCGAGGGTCATGTCGGTGGCACGCGTCAGGCCGAAGGGACTCATTCCGTAAATCAAGCCGAAATTAACTGCCTTGGCCCGGCGCCGTTGCTCGGATGTGACACTGTTATGATCAGCGCCGAATACGGCCGCTGCTGTGGCAGAGTGGATGTCCTGATCTTCCCTGAAAGCCTTGATCATTGTCTTGTCGTTCGCCACATGGGCTACGACCCTGAGTTCGATTTGAGAATAGTCCACTGCGAGCAAGGTGTGGCCGCGTGAGGCGACGAAGGCGCGTCGTATCTGACGCCCAAGTTCTGTGCGTATTGGAATGTTTTGTAGGTTGGGATTCGAAGATGCGATGCGGCCTGTGATGGCACCAGTTTGGCTGTAAGAAGTGTGAACCCTACCGGACTGGGGGTTAATTTGCTCCCGCAGCGAATCGGCGTAAGTAGACTTGAGTTTCGAGATCTCCCGGTGTTCCAGCACAAGCGCTACAGCCTCATGCTCCTCTTTCAACGAAGCGAGCACGTCCGCTGCGGTAGAAAACTTGCCAGAGGCCGTCCTCCGGGTGCCGTCCGGCGGCTTGAGTTCTAATTCCTCGAAGAGGACATCTGAAAGCTGCTGGGTCGAGTTTACGTTGAATGAGTGGCCAACCATGTCAAATAGTTCAGCTTCGATGGTGCCCAATCTTTCAGCTAATTCGTCGGAGAGGCCCGCCAGGAACTCTGTGTCTAAGCTGATGCCCGTCATCTCCATCGCGGCGAGGATGCGAATCAAAGGCATTTCCAGATCGTTGAAAAGCGACTCCTGACTGCGTTCTTTCAATTCCTTTTCCAGGATGGGGCGAAGCCTCAAGCATATTTCTGCGTCGGCAGCGGCGTAGGGTGCTGCATCGGCGATGGGAACTTCGGCCATTGTTTTCTGCTTGCGGCCGGATCCTATGAGCTGGTCGATCGGCGTCATCTCGATCCCCAGTCGCACCCAAGCAAGGGATTTAAGACCGAGATTGCGAGAGGAGGGGTGAGAAAGCCACTCCGCCATCATGGTGTCGAAAACCAGCGGCTCTGCCGCAAGTCCATTGCGCGCCAGGAGCGTGTAGTCGAATTTTAGGTTGTGCCCGACCTTCTCGATTTTGGGACTCGTGAGCGGCTTTTTCAATGCCTCAATGACTTTTTCGAGCTCGAGCTGTGTTGATCCCGACAAATCTGGTAGATGCCCTACCGGCAGGTAGTAGCCTTTTCCGGGCTCGACGGCTAGTGAGATGCCCACGAGTTTGGAGTTCGCCGCATCCGGCGCAGTGGTTTCGACATCAAAGGCGATCGCTTTGGCCTCGCTCAAGCGCTTTTCTAGCGCCTCAAGCGCCTTTGCGGTGTCGACGATGATGGTCTCAGTTTCCGGCCCCACCTTATCTTCGCCGACGTAAAGCTCGCCTTCTTCACCCACTTGCTTAGCCAGCCTATCCAGCAGGGTTCGAAATTCCAGCTCTCGAAATATTGCCACGATGCGATCGCGATCGTATCCTTGTGCGCGGCAGCTCTCAAGATTGAAGTCAAGGGGCACATCCGTAACGATTTCTCCCAGCTTGCGACTTAATTCTGCTTCTTCCTTGCCTGCCTCCAATTTGTTGGAGAAGCGAGGAGGAATGTCTTCAATGTGTGCGTAGATGCCTTCCAGATCATCGTAGTCTTGCAGAAGAGAGGTGGCCGTCTTCTCGCCGACCCCTGCCACTCCTGGGATGTTGTCGCTCTTATCACCCACCATCGCTTTGAGATCCACTAGCTGGGCGGGGTCAAGCTTGTATTTATCCTTCACTTGCTTCGGGCCATAGTCAATGGCCTCCGATAATTTCTGACCGGCCAGCCGAATAACGACCTGGTCATCCACCAACTGAAGCAAGTCGCGATCGCCGGTAAGGATGATGACCTGCACGCCATCAGCTCCAACGCGCTTGGCAACCGTTCCGAGAACATCGTCCGCCTCAAAGCCTTCGGCCTCCAGTATTGGGATCCCAAAAGCCGCTACCACCTCCCGAATGCGCTTGATTTGCAGACGAAGATCGTCTGGCATCTTCTCGCGTGTTCCCTTGTATTCGGCAAACATCTCGTCGCGGAATGTCTTGCCTACATCAAAGGAGACAGCTAGATACTCTGGCGATTCCTGCTCCAGAAGCCGAAGGATCACAGAAGTGAATCCGTAGGTGCCGGCGGTTGGTTCTCCTGAGGTGGTCATCCAGCGAGCAGGATCGCCACCGCGGGTCAGAGCGAAATACGCCCTGTAGGCAAGTGCGTGACCGTCGATCAGGTAGAGCCGATCAGATTTCGTCATCTAGGGGTGCCTATAATCCTGGGAGCCAGCCAGAACGCCCAATCTTCGTTGAAAGCGCCGTTAGCCAGCACCGCGAAAGAAAACTCTACTGAACTACCTGCGAGCGAGGACAAATCGACCTCCAATGTCCTGAACTCTCCGTCGTGGGTCTCATCCCACTCTCGAAGTGGCTGTAAGTCGCCCCCGTTCTCTTGAAAATTAAGCTGCATGGTCACATCGCAGGCAAGGCGATCGAAGAGGCAGCCGATGACCGCATGGAACTCATCGCCCTCTTCGACATCAAATGCAGGAAATCTTCCGCTGATCACGCCGTTATTAATCCATTCAGGATGTGTAATTAGCGCCGGTTCGTTTTCGGTCCGCCCTCCCTCCAGTTTGGGAGAAGCGAGCTTTACGATAAAGCCCTCCGCGTCGGAATCGGTGCCGGGGCATGGTAAATTGCCGGCGCCGCTGCGCCAGGTCGCATCGCAGTAGTTAGCGACGAAGTCGTAGAGCACTTCACGGGCCAGGTCGCCTACAACGATCTGAACGAAGAATGGAGTCTCCCCTTCATCACCCAGGCCGAAGGCTAGGCCGTCCGGAGTGCGCAGCTTCCAATCCCCGCGATGTGTACCATCGGAGCCGGGAGCCGTCAGACTGACTTCGATGTCTACAGTGCTGCCTGGAGGCACGTTGCTCGGTAGAGGGGCGGAGGGCGGTCCAGCCATGATGTTGCCGCCGTCGAAAATAACGTCGTAGTCAGTGGTCCATGTGCAGGTGCCCTCATTACGAAGCCGCCAGATTTTCTCGAAAGTTTCTCCAGCGGG
>JBHIBY010000070.1:0-12433 GCA_046759305.1 Anaerolineales bacterium | reverse complement strand
ATTGGATCGACTTCGCAGGAGACCCAGGCGTCGAGACCGTCGCGTCGCAGGACATCCGGAAATACCTGGTGTGGCTTCGAACTGAATACCGCCTCCGCCGATACAACGGGGACCGGAGCCCGCTTTCAACCGATGATTGGTGGAAATCGTCCTGCGGACTTTAATCTCGTTTCCTGACTCGGCCGTGTTGGAACCAGAAAGCTGCTCCCCAAGCTGCCAGTCCGAATCCAGCCAGGAGTGTGGCAAAACCGAGAGGCAGATCCATTGGTCCACTTGTCGTCACGCCAAGACGACCCACAAAACCTCGATAGACGAAGAGCCCACCGATGAAAGCAGTAAGCACGCCGGCAAGAGCGAGCCACGGCGCCACGTTCCTGGCCAGCATTGCGGATTGATCCAACCCCTCTCCTCCCAGATTATTGAGTTCGCCGAAAAGCCTGCCATATTCTTGATTCTTGAATCCGATCCTAATCTTATCGTCCTGCCATGTCTCCAAAGCGACAGCCTTCGATGAGAGGGAGTGAGCCGAGCAAAAGGGTATTGCATACCAATATCTCTTTTTAGCCCACGCATCCGCAACCAGATCTGCTCTTTTCGTCGTGAGGTTGGTGGACTGAAAGCGGACGCTGCCCTCAATGGGTCCCCCTAACTCAATGACCTCATATTGCGTGGCTGGCTTGATACAGGCGCAGCAAAACTTGGGAAAGTCAAATCCGCCTTGGTAGATGCCGACAGCGACCGTCTTTGCGCCATGGTGGCTCGGTCTCCAGGTATATGACCACAACTCGGTTGTGCCCGATGATAGAGGAAATACAAACTCGAAGCGCGGAGTCAAAAAGCTTGGTTTCTTAGGATGCCGTTCGACACTGGGTGGGGTCAGGAGAACTGTTCCCGTAAATATGCCCGATGTTGTCTGCGGTTCAGCTTGGCCGAAGCATTCTGCAATCGCCTGCACTGCCTTCTCGTCCATCATAGGATGCGTTTACCCTTTCGTTAGCTGGGAACTGCTTCGATCTCGATATGCTGCCCGACGGTAGCGAGCTTAGCGGAGCATCCCTTTAGGGAGAGCGGCCCGCCGACGCAACAATCGAACTCGCGAAGCGCTGAGGCGGCGCCTGCTCCCTTGTGCCAGGTCCGGGCAACTCCGACAAGCTCGAGGCGGCCATTTCAAAATGAAAAAAGCCTCCCATGGAGGAGACCCCTGATTCGTAGGTGGCTTGCTCGGCTTGTGCAGCTTTTCATAAATGGCAGCCGGCTTCTCATCCTTCGCAGATTTGCGGTGTATCGCCAAATACTCCACCTGTTACAGTAATGTCATATTCGACCTTATTGGCGAACTCATCTACAAAGATGTTTCCCACAATCTTGTATTCATTTCCGCTATTCTTATAGACGCGTTTTTGGTCAAGCTGTAATTTGATTGTCTGACCTTCGAAACTAGTAGAATCGCCATAAGTTACCGTTGTTTCACCCGACTCACATGCGATATCTATTTCATAACCCTTGGTGTCAACAACACATTCCACATCACAAGCGACATGGGTAGGCGGCGTGAATGAACTCGGCTCAGCTGCAGTTACGACCTGTGATGGGATTGGATTTGAGGGAATACACGATACTAAAAAAAAGAAAAGGATTAATCCGATCATTCTGATTGCAGGCCTCACGTAGCCCATCCTATTTTCCAACACCTAGAAATGCCTGCCCCCTGGGGCAATCAACGCCTGCCTTACGGTCGCGATCTTCGCAAAGCGCAGGAGCCCTTTATGGAGAGCTGCCCGGCGAAGCATCACGCGAATTCGCGGTGTGTTGAGGCTGGTCCCACTCCCCCGTGCCGGGACGGTGCAGCAAGTCGTTGGCCAAAGGCGACTCTCGATGGGAGCCGCAGTCGATGCAACTGCCAATCGCTGCGATAGGGATCAGAGTGTCCTGCGCAAAACCCGCCGGAGGACCAGTATGCTAACGGTAGCCGCAAGCGTGATAACACCGAGCAAGATCCAAACTTGGGCACTGCCATGCAGCAGTATGACTGAGGCAATAATCGCTGCAGCCCAGGCGTATGCGTTGGCAACTTCCGACAGCGTTGGCTTCATCAGAAGCATCATCCTCTAATAGCCCTTCCAACGTCCAGATTGGAGACGCGCTGCGAAAGTGGGTGACGCTGGGCTACTCCAATCTATGTGGATATGATACATCCGATCCGCGCAATACCAAGGCACATTATGAGGTATCACATTGTTATGATAGGGATCAGCTGCGGCACTCTCGCCAAACGACCACCTTCCAGTTGGAACGCATGGAATTTCTGTGAGCGCCGGATAACCCGCTGGCCCCGCAAGCCGGAAACGGCGTAGGCCCGATCCAATCTGTCAGACCGTGGAGGTCACGATGGACAAGCTTCGCATGATCATCGCCTCAGGGGCAGTCCTATTGGCGGCCTGTGCCGGCCCGACTGCGCCACCTCCCACGCCCACACCGACCCCCGGGGAGTTGCTCGACCGCGCCGCCCAAGCCATGCTGACGATGAACAGCGCCAAGTTCCAGGTCATACGCCAGGGAACACCGGCAGTGTTGGATCCATCAACTGGGATCACTATGACCGAAGCGACGGGACAATATCAGGCCCCGGATCGTGTCAGTGCTTCGATCAAGGTAAACCTGATGGGGAATGTGGTCGAGATCCAGATGCTGTGGCTGCCCGAAGGCAACTACGTGAGCAACCCTCTGACGCAGGCTTTCGAACCGGCGCCAGCGGAAACCGGGTTTGACGGAGCGGAGCTATTTTCCCCTGAAGGCATGCCAGGCATGCTGCAGGATGCTCTGCAGAATGTCGTCCTCGTTGCGGAGGAGGCCATCGAAGGGCGTCAGGCTTATCACCTGCAGGGCGAAGCCGACGGTGAAAGCCTGGCCTCTGTGACAGCTGGCGGACTGGCCTCCGAAATTATGTATCCGGTGGACATCTGGCTTGATGTGCTTGAGTCGCACGTTGTCCGGATACAGATCACCGAACCCGACGACAACGGATGGTTGGTCGACTTCTTTGACATCGACGTGCCGGTGGAGATTCAAGCCCCATAGGGGGTATGCTGCGACCCCCGTCTAGCGATCCGTGAGGCGCGCTCAAGCTAGCCCCGCCCTGATCCTGGCCATGGTCTGCCTGCCAGTGTTTATCGGCGCGCTGGACCTGACCATCATCTCGGCGGTGCTTCCGGCCGTCATCGCCGACCTCAACGTTGCGATCCAGACCGGCCTGGACGACGCCGCCTGGGCGGTCACCGGCTACCTGCTGGCCTACGCAATCAGTATGACCTTCATGGGCCGCGTCTCTGATCTCTGGGGGCGCCGTCGTGTGTTCCTCATCTGCCTGGCGGTGTTCTTTCTGGGATCGTGGCTGGTGGCTGCCTCGGCCGGCGCGCCCGCCCAAGCGACAGAGTGGATCGTGCGCCTGGTCGCAGGAGGCCGGCCCGACCGGAGCCTGATGGCGCTCTATGCTCTCATCTTCGGGCGGGTGGTGCAGGCATTTGGGGCAGGGGCGATGGTGCCAGTGACCATGGCGCTGGTGGCTGACCTTTACCCGCCAGAGCGGCGGGTCCTGCCGCTGGGTGTGGTCGGGGCTGTGGATACAGCTGGCTGGGTGCTGGGTCACCTCTACGGAGGGATCGTGGTCCAGTACTTCCCGTGGCCGTTCCTCTTCTGGATCAACCTTCCCATCGTTGCGCTGATGTTTGGTTTGACCGCGTGGATGCTGCGTGACCTACTACCGGCAGCCGCTGAAGGCAGCGTGGATTGGCTGGGAGCGCTGCTGATCTCGCTCGCACTGGTCGGCTTGAATCTCGGATTGGGCTCGGGTAACACAGGTCTGGCGGGTGTCGAATCTTCCGGCCCGGCCCTGCCTGGGTTGGCCTTCGGGCTGGCCTGCTTTGCGGGATTCATCTGGGTGGAACGCCGCGTCGAGCATCCATTGCTAAGGCTGGATATCTTCGCCGATTCCAGCCTGGCTGCCGCGAGTGCGCTGAACCTGCTGGTTGGTTTCTGTCTGATGGTCGGCTTGGTGAGCGTGCCCTTGTTCATCAACCTCGCCGGAGCGCCAGATAGCGGGCAGGGCGCTCTGGTAAGCGGCTACCTGCTATCGGCTTTCACTGTCCCTATGGCGCTCGCGGCGATTCCAGGCGGCTGGCTAGCTGGGCGCCTCGGCTATCGCCTGACGACGATACTGGGTGTTCTTGCAGCTCTCGGCGGCTTCGAGCTCATGACTCAATGGGAGCCTGAGTTCGCCCGGCAGGCGGTGGATCTCGTCCGAGGGCTGGCGGCCGTCGGTAGTCCCTCTACCGAATCAGTGCAGGGCGCCGTGCGAATGGCCGCCGGTCTGCTCTTGGCCGGGGTGGGGCTGGGGCTGACCATCGCTCCCATCGGTGCGACGGTGATCAACGGAGTCGCCGAATCAGACCGCGGCATGGCCTCCGCGCTGGTCATCATTCTGCGGCTGATCGGGATGAGCCTGAGCGTGAGCACGTTGACCGCCTTCGGGCTGCGTCGGTCCACGGAGCTCAGCCGCATGCTGCTGGAGGGTGTGAGGCTGGACGAGTTGCAGCGGATTGCCGAGGCGGCGCTCCAGGTTGCGACTCAAGTAACAGTGGAAATGGCGCTGATCGCAGCCGCTGTGTGTGCCGCGGCGCTGATCCCGGCGCTGATGCTGCGGACCGGTCGGTCGCCGATGAATTCCTAGGACCGGAACTGAATGCGGCCGAGCTCACACGTTAGCTTGGAGATACGGCCTGGTTTCCCACGGCGCTTTTGCCTAGTAATGGTGTCGCTTGGACCGCCATTGATGATCACTCGGCCCGAGCCGCGCTTGCGCATAAAGGGACCTCAGTTTCGCTGGTCTGCCACTTCAACGAACGAGATGAGGTCGAACGCGTGCATACCGTAGACAATTGTGCGGGCGCGTCCGTGGTCTACAACTGCGCCAGTCCTAGCTATTCAAAGTGGGTCTGTGAATTCCCGCGCATCCAGGCCGGAATCCTCGAGGGCGCTTCAATCGCAGGCGCGAAGCTGGTGTCTGTGGAAGACCTGTACATGTATGGCGAAGCAGATGGCCCGCTGATGGAAGATCTGCCCTATGCTGCAACCACGCGCAAGGGCCAGGTAGGGGCCCAGATGGCCCGAGATTTGCTGGAAGCCCATGATCGTGGACGCGTGAGGGTCGCCATCGGGCGTGCTTCCGACTATTACGGACCGCGTGGCCTTACCTCGTTCGTTGGGGACTGGGTTTTCAACCAGGCACTTGAAAGCAAGAAGGTGACTGTGTTTGGAAATCTCGATGTCCCTCACACCTAGGCCTTCCTCGACGTTTTCGCCAAGGGCCTGGTCGTTCTAGGTTGGATGTACCCTGCCCACGCAGGACCCCGGCGGCGGGGGCTTTGCGGTTCGTGGGGCAGGCGCTAGCGCGCGTTGTGAAGAGCTAGGTTCATCCCTTGACGCGCTGACCGGTGCAACGTACGGCTATCATCGTACGGGCGCAACACATTCTGAGCCGCTTGGCTAGATGGAACCTGGCTATCTGAAGACCAAGCACTGTTTCTTCGCTGAAGCGTCGGGATCTCTGTTGTCTGAGGACGCTGACGGGCGCGGAAAGCTCCCGGTTGTCTGAAGATCCTATGGTTGCGACCTATGAAAGGCGTCTTGCTGCCCGCGTCCCGCGCAAACGAATGCCGGGATTTACCAGGTCGGGGTTCACCCTATCGACAATTTCTTTCAGCTGGTTAGTTACGTATCAAGGAGAGACGGCATTGGCAGGGCGAGAAAGTCGACCACGCGAAACCTGGATTCGCGTCTAGATCATTGAGAAAGGCGATCAGAAATACCTCGAGTATGAGGATTTCGACCTTGAAGAGATCAGACGTAGCCGGTTAGGCAGTGACTATGCCAGGGACAGAGAATACCTAGGAGGGTCATTGTTATTGATGGGCTCAGCGGGTAATTTCATCCGGTTTCAAGCCGCAACACAGGCTACGTTGACCTCGGACCTTCGGACATATACAATCCCGGCTCCGTCAGACACTCTAGCAATGGAAGTGCAAGTGCATCCACGGAAGCTCGCAGCCGATCACGGATGCGGGAGTATCCACCACAGTGCTCTCAGTTAGTCGCGTACGCGCTGTGGAAAATAATGGATCGTGACCCGCATCAGAGAGGAGAAGTAATGGAACAAATTGGAAAATGGATGAAACGTGAAGTGGTATCGATCAGTCCCGATGCGACCCTCCGCGAAGTGGCGGCCTTGATTCTCGAGAAGCGGGTCGGCACCCTACCCGTGGTAGATGACGAAGGAACGGTGGTCGGTGTAGTATCCATCACCGAGATTGTGAAGATGTTCTTGCCCGACTTCGTGACTATTATGGACGAGATCGATTTTGTACACGACTACGGCGACCTGGAAAACGCTTCCGCGGAGGACAGGCAACGGGCTAAGATGCTGCACGTCTTCGATATCATGGAGGAGGCCATCGCCATGGAAGAGGACGCCGGCCTAGTGCACGCCCTCTCGGTTATGGAGAAACACAACCTGAGGGACCTCATTGTGATCCGAGAGGGAAGGCTGGTTGGGATCGCCTCCCAAGTGGATATCGGACGCGCCTTCCTCACCGAATTCACTAAGGAAACCGGCCCCCTCTTCTCCTGATGCTCATATATATCTCTGTAGTGCTTCTGTTCGCCGCATCATTTGCCGGAATCCTCGCCGGCAAAGCGCACCGTGTCATATTTGCTATGGCCGGCGCGGTACTCATGGTACTGCTGGGAATTACTTTGGATTTTTACTCCCAGGAGGAAGCATTACTGGCCATCGACTTCAATACGTTGGGCCTGCTTTTTGGAATGATGGTGATCGTTGTTATTCTCAAGAACACTGGGTACTTTGAGTACATTGCGATCCTGACCGCCAAGCGAACCAAAGGGAATCCGTGGATCCTGCTCGTTTCTCTAGGCACCATTACGACCGTTGCCTCACTGTTTCTGGACAACGTCACGACGGTGATCCTCATGGCGCCGGTCACAGTCCTGATTGCCGGAATCTTAGGGATCAGCCCCATTCCGTTGCTGATGGCTGAGGCTTTCCTTTCCGACACGGGAGGCGTCGCTACGCTGGTTGGCGACCCACCAAATATTCTTATCGGATCCGCGGCCAACTTGAGCTTTATGGATTTCGTCGTGAATCTAGCCCCGATCGTGCTTGCGGCCTGGCTTGCTACATTGATCCTAATTCGGTTGCTGTTCCGCGAAGAGCTGGCCCAGAAGCCCAGCAACCTCGAGGCGCTGCAAGCCTTGGATGAACACGAGGCGCTGAAAGATCGGACATCGGCCAACAAGGTGCTGGTTATCCTGGTAGGGGTTGCGGCATTGTTCTTCCTTCATCAGTCTCTACATATGCAAGCTGGATTTGTGGCGCTGATCGGAGCGGCCGCAGCCCTCTTTTGGCTACGGCCGGATCTCGAGGACATTATGGAGGGCATTGAGTGGCCAGTGTTGCTCTTCTTTGCGGCTTTGTTCGTGGTCGTGGGAGGCATTGAGGCTTCCGGCTTGCTCGACCTGGCAGGTGAGAGCCTGACTGGCCTTTCCTCTCAGGATGTGATCCTGATGGGCGTGGCTCTGATCTGGGTCGCGGCGGTCGCCTCTGCCCTCATTGACAACATCCCGTTCACTATTGCAATGATCCCAATCATTCAGGCGCTTGCCCGACCGGGTCTGGATATCACGCCGCTGTGGTGGGCATTGGCCCTTGGGGCGGGCTTTGGCGGCAATGCGACGCCGATTGGGTCCACCGCCAACATGGTGGTTGTCTCCCTAAGTGAAAAGACCAAGCACCCGATCACATCCCGAATCTGGCTCAGGAGCGGGATCCCGATCATGATCGCGACATGCGCGGTTGCGACGATCCTTTACGTCGTTCGGTTTGGGATTTTGGAGTAGGGTCTTAGACCTCGCTATGCTCTACGAGCTGCTCTTGCAAGCCAGTTCCGGTAGCCTCGCTCCCGTCCGGAAACCGCACAAAGGCGTGATCCTTATGACGTGCCCCCGGATTGCGATTCTTGGTTGTTCCTAGATTTGACCATCTCAAATAGCTAACATGTTCTGGCTATGGCCAAGCCGGGTCCGAACGAATCTACAACTCGGCGCGAAAATCAGCGGATGTTATTCGGCCATCAAGCTTGGACCCGTCGCAGAGCCCTGTGTATTCCGTTCTCTACTCGATGGATTGAGGGAGATAGGTCGGTAGAACCGAGGTTGCCAGGAACAAGCTCACGGCGGCCGCCGATAGCGCCAGGCCAAGCGGCAATGGACCAAGCAGTTCCTCCCGCGGCCAGAGCAAAAGCGCGGCCAGTACCAACAGCGCCACTCGCGCCCCTACTACGGCAATCGAACCGCTGTTTAGGAACACCGGGATGCCGAGCCTGCGTCCAATTACGGCGCAACTCAGGCCGATTGTGACCCCTACCAACACTTCCACCGCCACAAGAACAGTGAGCGGCCGATGGGTCTGCCAGCCAAGCACGATGAAAATGGCCAGCAGTGCCAGGAATCCTGGCCAGGAATTGAGCGGTGCCGGCCGCATCTTCCCACCCTGCCAGAGATTGCTTCGTACCGCCAATATAAAATACGCTACGACACTTGCCAGGGCCGTAGCTACCGCCGAAATTTCAATTGCGTCTCCGATGGTAAACGCTAAATACACCTGGCCCAGCGCGATCACATCTTGCCAGCGTGGCGAAACCCGGCCGACCAACCAGGTGGCAGCCGCAGCGATCGCGATTCCGATCGCCAGCCCGCTGGCCACACCCCCTAGATAGCGATTCGGGGACTCGACTTGTGGCGCCGTTTCAACAAGCAGGAAGATGAGTGTCAGTGGCCCGATCTGACTAACGAAGCTGGGAGACTCTTCACCCTCACCCGCTCTCCAGAGAATGCTCCCGAGCAGCATTCCCAGCAGAAGTGCGCTCAAGACTCCCAGGGATCCGACGAGCACAAACGGCACAGCAAATAGAAGGGATGCGAATCCCCACAGCGCCAGCTCTACTCGGATATTCCACCAGTCAGCGTTAACCAAGCGACGGGCGCCTTGCCATAGGATAAGCGGCACCGTCACCAGCAGGACCAGGCGCCAAGGAACATTGAGCGGCAGCACAGGGGGAAGAAATGCTAGCAAGAGCCCGACTGCGAGAACTGGTAAGGTCAACCGCTGTCTAGGCGGCCGTGCGCTTAACACACCCAGGAAGAGGACGAGAAGAAGCAGCGAGTGTTCGAAAGCCTCGATGTTGGTCCTCCTATTCTTCTACAACTCTCTCGATTGGGCCGTCTCGCTCGAGCCCTTCCGGCCATCTCATGGTGGCGGATCTAGTACATCCAGTCAGACCCCATTCTAAGGCAGTTGCGCCTTAAGTGGGGCGAGCTCAGCATGCGGGCGGGGACTCATCCCTGTTCGGTGCGCGCTGCTCACGCTTGCCGACCACCCACGGGGGACCCTTGGCGAATGATTATGGATCAAGTGCTATATAATCCCTAGCTTCGCACGCGAATGCCAGCTTGGAACGGATCGACTTTGCGAGCCGCGCTTGGGGCCAGCCTGAGAGAATGGTGGATCCCCGGCGACTTGGGATGAAAGGAGGCGGTTGTGGATGTTAGCTCCGTCATGAAGAAGGAGGTGGTTTCCATCTCCGAAGATGCAACCCTGGAAGATGCCATCCGGCTTCTGGCTGCGAGGCGAGTCGGGCTATTGCCGGTTGTAAATGCCGAGAATAGTCTGGTCGGCATTCTTACACTGCACGACATCATTCAGCTTGCTCTTCCAACCTTCCTGGAGATGCTCGAAGATACCGACTTCGTTCATGACTTTGGCGCGCTGGAGAACAGAAAGATTCCGCCTGAGCAGCGGAACAAACTAATCTCCGAATTCATGAGTCCGCCTACATCATGCGCCTCGACCTGCGGTCTGCTGCGGGCGGAGGCCTTGATGCGCCAGCACGACCTGAGGGATTTGCCTGTAGTCGACGAAGAGGCTCACTTGGTAGGACTGGCCTCGTGGGTGGATGTCGGAGTCGCCTTCTTAGAGAGCTGGAGCCGACCGCCGGGCCCCACTCACATATGAGTACGGCGCTCATAGCGACCCTAATTTTCACGGCCGTCTTAGTGTTGCTGCTCAGCGACAGGATGGACCGGACCATCGTGGCGCTGGTCGGCGCCTCACTGATGATTGGGGTTGGATCGTTCCTCGGATTCTACGACGAGCACCGGGCAATCGAAGCAATCGACTTCGAAACACTGGTGCTGCTTTTTGGAATGATGACCTTGGTGGCTCTACTGCGACCAACGGGTGTCTTCGAGTACCTCGCCATTCATGCCGCCCGCCTGTCTCGTGGTCGCCCGGCGGCCCTTCTGGTTCTACTGGGCGTCGCTGCAACGCTTCTTTCGATGCTCCTGGACAACGTAACGACGATCATCCTGCTTGCACCGCTTGCGATCTTGATCACCCAAATCCTTGGCATATCGCCCCTGCCGTATCTGATTGGCCTTGCATTACTGTCGAACACCGGGGGTGTGGGTACCCTGATTGGCGATCCTCCCAACATCATTATCGGGTCTGCAGCCAGCCTGACATTTAACGATTTCTTGATTTACTCCCTTCCAGTCGTTATCGTGGCGTGGATTGCGGCTCTGGGCGTTATCCTTTGGCAGTCGCGCGGAGAATTATCTGTACTTCCTAAGGATCCTGCGGTTCTGGATGGGCTGGATCCTTCCGAGGCCCTGCACGATGTCCCAACGGCGCGCAAGGTCAGCGTGATACTGGCGCTGACGGTGCTGCTCTTCTTTCTACAGGGAGTCTTGGGGCTTTCTACTGCGTTCATTGCGCTCAGCATGGCCTCGCTGGCGCTCCTGTGGCTGCGGCCTTCTATCGAGGATGTAATGGAGCACATCGAATGGTCAGTGCTGCTTTTTTTCATCGGGCTGTTTGTGATGGTGGGAGGGCTGGAGGCCTCCGGCGCGCTGAAGAGCGTCGAGGTGCTCCTACTGGAGATGGGGCAAGGTCGAGCTGCTCAAACAGCTCTGTTCGTTGTGTGGCTCTCGGCGGCTGGCTCGGCGCTGGTCGACAACATCCCCATTACGGTGACTATGGTGCCCGTGATTCAAGACCTTGGTAGACAAGGTCTTGAGATCTTTCCGTTGTGGTGGGCGCTTGCCTTCGGAGCCGGGTTTGGAGGCAACGCCACGATCATTGCCGCAACCACCAATGTGGTGGCCGTTCAGTATTCGAAAAAGACCAGATCCCCGATCGATTCCCGCATGTGGCTGCGCCGCGGCCTTCCAGTCGCGCTGGTGACTTGTCTGATAGCTAGCCTAGCCTTCATCTTGTTCCTCCCCCATTTTTCGCCCTGATCCGTGCGCGCTTCCACACGGATTGCTTCAGGATCCATCAACCCTTCGACTAAGAGTCCAAGGCGAGAGGGCAATATCCGCTGCTAGACTGATAAGAGCTAAGCTGCGCCGGATAAGAACATTCTTGCATATTACCGCAGTATCCGGAGCCAGCCTCAGAGACTTGTTAGCCGACCGCTGGTTCAACATCAAAGAAATCGACAACACCAGTTTCCAGCGAGTACTCAGCGCCAACTACGACCAGGCCTTCATTCTGAATAAGTTGTTCCAGAACAGCTGAACCGTGTCGCAGCTGGTTCGCCGAGGCCCGGACGTTCGCCCGCACCGCTTGCTTCACGAGAGCATCCGGATCGTTCTTGAGTTCAGTGGCTAGCAATCCTTTCACGGAAGGCCGGACGCGATCAACGATGGAGCGGAAGTGCGGTGAGTTAGGTTCCTTTGGCTGCCGCAATCCTTCTAACGTGGCAAGAATGGCCCCGCAATGGGAGTGACCCAGAACTATCACCAGGCGTGTGCCGAACTGCGAGGCCGCGATCTCAACGCTGTCAACTTGAGAGGGTGCCGCGATGTTTCCTGCAACACGAATGACAAATAGGTCGCCGAGGCCTAGGTCGAAAATAATCTCCGGCGGCACCCGCGAGTCCGAGCAGCCGAGGATGATCGCGAAGGGATGCTGCTCGTTGGCCAACTCGGCGCGCGGCGCATCGCTCACAACCGGGGAGAGGCTACGCAGGTTCGCCACGAACCGTCGGTTCCCATCTCGCAGGTGTTCGATTGCATCTCGCGCTGAAATCATTAAGCTAGGCGGCCCAGTTTTCGCTGCTTGCTGGCGATAATTCAGTAACTCGCCAGGCCAATTGTAGCCACAGATCGCAGGGCTGCCTAAACTTAAAAGCCTGACGAACCGAGGTGACAGAAGTAGAACTCAGGCTCACACCGCGCCGTGCCGGCGCGGCACGGTGTAACCTGAAGGTCGTCGGCCGTTCGCCCCGGTGGGCTGCGCCCG
>JBHIBY010000069.1:0-12451 GCA_046759305.1 Anaerolineales bacterium | reverse complement strand
GCGGATTTGGCGGAGCTGGCAGTGCGATTAGGCGGCCAAAGCAGGATCGACACAGCTTTCCCTGCTCCCGCTCGCACCACCTCTGATCTCGGTACCCACCAGTTATTCTGGGTGAGCGACATGCACGGTGATCGCTTCCAGATCGAGACCACACTTCAGTTCACTACTGCTCACGGCCGAATGTGGGTTCAGCACGGTTTGGATTTGGAACAAGAACAACTTGGAAAGCTTGGCAATTCGCTTGAGCATGACATCTACCCGAAGGTTTTGTCTCTATTGGGATACGAGGCTCAATCATACGAGCCACCAGTCGAACTTGTGTTTACTGATAGATTGGGGGCCAGGGTGGCAGGTTACTTCTCCCCGCGCGACATGCTTCATTCGGAGATTTCCGAGACATCAAACGGACGTAGGATGATCTTGATCAACGTCGAGCTGGTTGAGGATCAAGATCGACTCGCTCGGTTAGTAGCGCATGAGCTACAACATCTTATCCACTGGGAACTTGACTCAAACGAGTCGGTCTGGGTCCAGGAAGGATTTTCGGAGTACGCAGAACGGCTCCTTGGACACGATGGAGAGTCGCACGCTTCAGCCTATCTGTCCAATCCAGATTTGCAGCTGAACGCCTGGCCACTAGAAGGAGATTTCGCACGTCACTACGGCGCCACCTCCCTCCTCATCAACTATCTCCACGACCGATTTGGGCCGGAATTTGTGATCGCGCTTGCCCGCCATCCTGACGATGGTTTTGAAGCCCTGGATGCCCTGCTGCTCGAGGCGGAGTTGTGGGACTCGAGCCGCAACAGGGTCTTGACCACTGAAGACCTTGTGTTGGATTGGGGATTGGCGAATCATCTCCAACTTGAGTACGGAGCCCATGCTTATGACGATCGGAGAGAGCTTATTCGCCCACCGGCTACCGAGTTCACCGGCCGATGCAAAGAGAATTCGACTGAACATAAGGTAAGTCAGTATGGATTTGACTACATTCGAATTCAATGTGATAAGGCCGGAATCTTGGAGTTCTCCGGTGGGCGAACCACGAACCTACTGCCGACTGCGGCGCATTCGGGGCAGTATTTTTTCTGGTCCAACCGAGGCGACCTGGTCGATACGAAGCTGACGCGTCAATTTGACTTTACTGCGATCGCAGGCCCGATCACACTCCAGTTCTGGACCTGGTATGAATTAGAAAAGGACGCCGATTTTGTCTATTTGGTGGCCAGTGAGGACGGGCAGCAATGGTCCTTCCTGGAGACGACCTCGGGGAATCCGCCGGGCGACACCGTCGGAATGCAGTTCGGATTCGGATTCTCCGGGATTAATCGGCGGCATGAGTGGAGCAGGCAGACCGTCGATCTCTCCCAATTTGCTGGGAAGCGCGTGACTTTACGATTTGAGTACGTAACCGACGCTAGCAGGACCGGCGAAGGATTCTTCATCGACGACATCTCTATTGCCGAGACGAATTACTATTCGGGCTTCGAGGATGGCTCCGGCGGATGGCACGGAGATGGTTTCGTCAGGATTAGCAACAAGGTTCCCCAAGATTTCCGCGTTTCGTTGCTACAGTCGGGCGATCCTCCGACAACTGAGCACCTGACACCCGATGCTTCTAACCGTGTACGGTTGAGCTTTGACCCGGGGGAGGAGGTCGTGCTATTGGTCATGGGAGCCACTCGTCAGACTCGGCAGCCCGCGCACTACACGCTCAGCCTCACGCATTAAGCTCGCAGCCTCGGCATCGAGCCCTCACAATGTACAATCGAAGCAATAGTCTTTCCTTGGCATGGTGGCCAGGGCAGACAGTTCACAGCTATTATGTCTCGGAACGCTCCAATCCAAGTTGTGCAACTCAGGATTTCATAAAAATGTGCGCAATGGGTTCCAGGCGGTAGCCTAATTTGCAGATTCGAATCTTGACGACAGAGGAAGTTCGCCTCGCCCTGCCCATGCGAGAGACCATCGAGGCAATGAAGCTAGCCTTTGGTCAGCTATCGGCTGGGGATGCGACCGTCCCGCTCCGCAGCCGCATTGATGTAGCAGATCGTAAAGGTGTCACTCTATTAATGCCCGCGCTGTTATCCGGGACCGATGAATTGGCGCTCAAGGTCGTATCTGTATTCCCCGAAAACCTGAGGCGCGGCCTGCCAACCATTCATGCGCTTGTGGTGGCGCTCGATCCAGAGACCGGGCAACCCATCGCGGTGATCGAGGGTGGAATTTTGACCGCGATCCGAACAGGAGCGGGTTCCGGTGCGGCCACAGACCTCCTTGCGAAACCGGATGCTAAACGGCTAGCGATCTTTGGGGCGGGCGTTCAAGCACGCACGCAATTGGAGGCGGTTTGCTCAGTGCGCGAAATCGAGTCAGTTTCAATCTTCAGTCTTGAGCCAGACCGATCACAGGTTTTCCTTGCGGAGGCTGCGTCTCAACCCTGGACACCATCTTCAATTGATGTCGCCGATTCGGCCTCGAATGCTATTGCCAAGGCAGATGTGGTCTGTACCGCTACCACCTCCAAATGGCCGGTATTCAATGGTTCGGAGATCCAACCGGGCACGCACGTCAACGCAATCGGATCCTTCACACCGACCATGCAGGAGGTGGACAGCGCAATGGTTGAGCGCTCGCTGGTGGTGGTCGACTCGCGTGAGGCGGTTCTCGCGGAAACGGGCGATTTGATCATCCCTATCGAGGAAGGCCGCATTTCGAAGGATCACATTCACGCCGAGTTAGGTGAGATCGTAAATGGTTCTCGGCCTGGGCGAACCGACTTTGATCAGATTACCTTTTATAAGTCAGTGGGGGTCGCCGTCCAGGACGTGGCCGCGGCCGGCTTGGCCTTGAAGAACGCCGAGCGGCTGGGGCTGGGACAGGTTGTAGATCTCTGAGATGGAGCTTCCGAAAACCGCACAGATCGTTATCATCGGTGGTGGTGTGATGGGCGCGAGCACTGCCTACAACCTGGCAGAAGCCGGGGCTGAGGACGTGCTGCTTTTGGAACGAACTGCGCATCTGGAGGACAGCGCCACCAGCCGCTGCGCCGGAGGTGTGCGCTATCAGTTTGCGACCGAAGTCAACATTGAGCTTTCGAAAGTCAGCCTCCCCATGCTGGAGCGCTTCAAAGATGAAATCGGGATCGATCCGCTTTATCGCAAGTGCGGCTACTTCATTGTGCTCACGGTGCCCTCTGATGTGGATGCGTTTGAGGCCAGCGTCCACCTGCAGCACGACCTCGGTGTGAAGACCGACTGGCTGGATGGGGATGAAGTACGCCGGCGGTTACCGATGATGCAGTTTGAGGACGCGCTCGCGGCCTCCTTCAACCGCAAGGATGGACTTGCAGATCCTAGTAGCGTCAACATGGGTTATCTCGATCGGGCCCGGGACCTCGGCGCCACCGTGATGATGCAAATTGAAGCGCAAGAGATCGAACTCGAAAATGGGCGCGTTACGGGAGTGCAGACCGATTTGGGCCTCGTCGCATGCGAGCATGTTGTTAACGCAGCAGGCCCATGGGCAGGTGAGGTTGGCAATTTGGCTGGAATCGACATTCCGATTCAGCCCATTCGTCGACAAATGGTCACTACCACCCCACTGCCCGAGATCCCGGTTGATTTTCCATTCGTGATCGACTTCGCGCAGTCGCTGTATTTCCATCGCGAGGGTGAAGGTCTGCTCACAGGTATGTCCAATCCGCAGCAGGAACCAGGGTTCGATCAAGGATTGGACGTTGAATGGGAAGCCAACGCGCTGGAAGCAGCAATGGCACGCCTTCCCCTGCTCGAAAACGCTGGACGCCTGTCGGGTTGGGCAGGGCTTTACGAGGTCACGCCAGACGCCCACCCGATTTTTGGACCGACTCGAGTGGATGGCTTCTGGGTTGTCGCTGGATTCTCCGGGCACGGATTCATGCACGGACCCGTTGCGGGCAAGCTGATGTCAGAATTCATATTGGAAGGTCAAGCGAAGACGGTCGACGTCTCCATGTTAGATCTGGCGCGCTTTGAAGAAGGTCGACCGATCCAGGAATACAACGTAATCTAGAAAAAGCATCTTCAACGTGGACTGCGTATCACTCACCCATATTCGATCCGAATCACCGCTCCCACCTTCGTGGATTACGCATCACTCACCCATATTCGATCCGAATCACCGCTTCCACCTTTGTGGACTACGCATCACTCACCCATATTCGATCCGAATCGCCGCTCCCACCCCTTTGAGAACGCCACATTTGCCCAAATGCTATTATGGCTATGCGCAAGCATTGGGAGATCTTCCCCATGCTGAATCGGTGCACCCAGCGACCTAATACAACATGACGCGTGCCGAGATTCTCACCATTGGAACCGAGTTGCTCCTGGGCGAGATCGTCGATACGAACACTCGCTTAATCGCTATTGCGCTGCGGGAGAATGGGTTCGATCTATTTCGGACTGGCACCGTTGGAGATAATCCGGATCGTATCGCGCAGGCTGTAGCAGAAGCGCTTGAGCGATCCGAGATACTGATTACAGCCGGCGGTCTTGGACCCACAGTCGATGATGTGACGCGTGAAGCCGTGGCGCAAGCGCTGGATCTCAAGCTTGAGTTCCGCGACGAATTGTGGGAACAGATCGTTCAGCGTTTCAAAGCGTTCGGGCGGGATCCTACAGAAAACAATCGACGACAAGCCACATTGCCAGAGGGCTCGATAGGAATCGAAAATCCGGTCGGCACCGCACCGGCGTTTATTGCCGAGCAAGACGGAAAAGCAGTGATTGCACTTCCAGGAGTCCCGGCCGAGCTCGAGCATCTACTGGAGCACGAGGTCCTCCCCTATCTGCGCGCCCGTCTTGAGACTCCCGCGGTCATCAAGTCGCGCACTGTGCGTACGGCGGGGATCGGTGAATCATGGCTGGATGAGCGCATTCAAGATCTGGAGCACATGACCAACCCTACCGTGGGATTGGCGGCTCACCCGGGCCGGGTTGACATTCGCATCACGGCAAAGGCTGGGACAGAGTCTGAGGCGGACGAGATGCTATGGGGAATCGAAGGCACACTGCAGCAGCGCCTGGGTGATCGCATATACGGAACTGACGATGAAACGCTTGAATCTGCCGCTATGACTCAGATTGACGCAGCGGGTTTACGTTTAGCTACGATCGAAATCGGTACCGGAGGTGCATTGGAGGAAGCGCTGGCAGGATTCGAGCATACCTACGCGGGTGGCGAGCACCTAACGGAGCAGATCCCAGGCGCTGAGATGGAAGTAGAGCTCGTTCGTGTGATGGAGAGGCTAGAGGCTTCCGCTGGCCTGGGGCTGCGTGTGAAGGCGAGTGAAGAGAGCGTAGATATCCAGGCAATCTATAAATCCCCTGACGGCGACTGGCAACTCGAACGATCCTTTGGAGGAGCGGCCCCATACGCCACTCGATGGGCGATCAGCCTAGCATTGGAGGCCGTTCGGCGTCGGGTTGAACCTAAATGAGGGCCGCTAGCTCCGCTTCGCACGCTAAAGCGCTTACCGACAGTCCACATATAAGCAAGGGCCTCCTCCCCTTTCGCGAGACGGCTGGCGCTGGCCGGCAAGCCACATTTCATCAACGGTCTCAACCCCTATTGCTGAACCTCTAGCGCTGGCCGGAAGGCCATATTTAGGTGAGGGCTTCTCCCGCCTCAGTGCACGCGCCGACCGCAGGGAGGTTGACTTGACAGTTCGTTTCCGCCATCCTTATAATCCGCAATGAGCTAGATCGAGCGCCTGTTGGATTGTATGGCTGCAGGAGCCACGACGAGCGGGTGTAGTTCAGCGGTAGAACGTCTGCTTCCCAAGCAGGATGTCACGGGTTCGATTCCCGTCACCCGCTCCTAGAATTGTCTCCCAAGACAGCGGCGGCCGGAAAAGCGAGGTGGGTTGTAGCCCGCCCGCAACCCTCTAGGTCGCTTGTTCAGACTAGTCCTTATAGCGACCCCTGAACGCCTCGAAGCTGATTTCCAAGCCTCTTTGTGCCTATATTGGCCTTTGCTTGACGCTGCAGCGAACGGCGTCCGTATGGAAGCTAACCCGCAACGCCAGAGGTAATAAGAGCTCGACCCGAGCCCTGCTAATCAGCAGCTTTTGCGCTTTGACCTACCGAGTAGGCTTCGGGCAATCGATGTCAGACTGCGAGCCGAGAGGCCGTTGGCCCAAACGTGTCGGCTCGTGGCTCGACCCGATACCGCGTCGTAAAGTGCTTCCTGGAGACGAGGTTCAGTTTTCGCGGCCCGAAGAATTGGATCGATCATCCGTGAGCGTTCGAGCCCAATCGTGACCAGACGCATCAAGCGGCTGTAGGGTAGATCTCGAATGGTCTCGATATTTTCCTTGCGATAGTACGTATGAAACGCTTGCTTAGAGATACCCTTCTTGAGGATCACGTTCGCAGCCCGGATGCCCGTTTGAACCGCAGCGGTGACTCCCTTACCTTTGAAGGCCCGCACCAGCCCGGCCGCATCGCCGGCCATAACATATCGGTCGCCATAGTAATCCCGGGCAATAGAGCGGGGGAAGCGGCCTGTGTAGAAATCCAGATCGTTTGAGTCTATTCGACCTGCGAGTTCCAGATTGGCCAGCTCCTTATGGGAGTTTGGGTGGCGGAGAAACGCCTTCATCAGATCTGCATCAACGGATTGGCCTGCAATGATAATGCTGAGGTGGTTTCCCTTTGGTGTGATGGCCCCAAACTCAATACGGAGTTGGGTCGGGAGAAAGGCATGAATGCGGAGACCAAAATCATCCATGACCTTATCCCCGGGATGATATTTCGTAACTACGCTTTCCAGAGCTTTGGGCTTGCGATATCTGCTATTGACCTCAAACATGGTGGCGCTGCTTTCCTCTAATCCGAAAGCTCCCACTACGACATCTGCCTCCACCGGCGTATGGTCCGTCTCGATCACAACCCCTTGATCCTGGAACTCCAAGTCAACCGCCCTTGCACGCAGGATCTTAGCTCCCCGCTCGCGCGCGGCATTTAGCATGTATTCGTCAAACTGCACTCTGCGCAGAGCCACCGAAGGATAATCATCCGCGTCGAGAGATAATTTCTCCTTCTCTCCGTGCACGATGTACTCGTGGATCTCACCTCGGCTCAAGTGGGAAGGAAATGGGAGATTCAAGTCGTGTTTCAATAAAGATGGAAGTGGCGGGGACAGAACTCCCAGGCACTGGTTGTGGTCCAGTTCCCCCGCAAACTCTTTCCTCTCGATGATCGTCACATGAATGCGTCGTCCCATATCCGATGCCATACGGAGGAGAGCCAACGCGCACCCGGCCCCCGCCGGAGCTCCTCCAATGATGGCAACATTTCCCCCATCTTTCAGTGGTCCCAAAGAACTCACTCCGTCATCTCCTGCCGTTCCGCGAAACTGGTATGCTACTCGAAATCCCACAGGTTCATAGCTATGATTTCAAGGCCTCTCACATGGAATCCAACAGAGGCTTGGCCTGCAAATATTACGACGAACCGTGAGCTCCTGGATCTGAAATACAGCACCTCGTTCATTTCAATGATGAACGATTGGCCAAACAGTGATAAATATCACAAATCCACGGATTTCCGCCCAAAAAGATATATAAATGACTAAACATACAGATCCACACCGCAGCCGAAATAGGCTCTCGGCTACGCGACGAGTGCTTAGGGATTCTCGGTACTGGAAATCCGAGGGGATTCAGCCAGCTTACGAGCATGCGATTCATATTGACCACGATCCGAGCGGATTCGTCTGCATTCGCCCGTGGCTGAGGCTATGGAAGACCAACACCTGCAATTGGTAGATGGCTCAAAGGTAGGTGTCATAGGAGGAGGCCCTGCTGGCTCCTTTTTCAGCTACTTCCTGCTTAACGCGGCCGGTCTCATAGGACTCGGACTTCATGTGGATATCTATGAGCCACGCGACTTTTCAAATACTGGTCCCTCAGGGTGCAACATGTGTGGGGGAATCATCTCCGAATCGCTCGTGCAAATGCTATCCAGCGAAGGAATCATCTTGCCGCCAACGATCGTGCAGCGCGGGATCGAGTCCTACATGCTGCACACAGACGTTGGAACCGTGAGGATCGATACTCCGCTTCAGGAAAAGCGGATCGGCGCCGTTTATCGGGGATCCGGTCCCCGAGATATCAAGGGAAGTAAATGGGGAAGCTTTGACGGCCACTTGCAATCACTGCGGTCGAAAAAGGGACCAATGTCATCCAGGAGCGAGTGAGCGATTTCAGCTTGGACAACGGCCGACCTATGATCAAGACCCGGAAAAATGCCGCCCAGGAGTACGACCTGATTGCAGCGGCAGCGGGAGTGAACTCCTCCGTGGAGCGGCTGTTTGCTGGGAAAATTCCGGGATACGAACCGCCCCAAACGACAAAAACCTTCATTCAAGAGTACTTCCTGGGTGCGGACACGATCGAGCAGGTCTTGGGCGCCTCCATGCACGTATTCTTGCTGGATATTGACCGGCTTGAATTCGCGGCGATCATCCCGAAGGGCGATTACGTTTCCGTCTGCCTGCTCGGTGAAGATATCGACAAGGAACTTGTACAGTCGTTCCTGGATTCGCCAGAGGTGATGAAATGTCTGCCCGATGAGTGGAATTGAGACGCTGTTTCGTGTTGGTGCTCACCAAAAATCAACATCGTGGGGGCCGTGCAGCCATCAGCGGACCGCATCGTCTTTATCGGAGACTCTGGAGTGACGCGACTGTACGAAGATGGTATTGGCGCCGCCTATCGAACCGCAAAGGCTGCGGCGACTACCGCAGCATTGCAGGGGATCTCTGCAGAGGACTTCAAGCGGTTCTACTGGCCCGCCTGCAGATCCATCGAAAGCGACAACAACATCGGGAAATTCATCTTCCTTGCCACTCGCCAAATTCAGAAACGCCGCTTTGCTCGCAACGCGGTGATGAGAATGACCTCGGCTGAACAGCAGAAGGAAGGCGCGAATCGGAGAATGAGCATGATCTTGTGGGACATTTTTACTGGTAGCGCGCCATATCGCGAAATACTGCAACGCGCCTTGGATCCAAGATTCTGGTTGACCTTCAGCCGTATGCTGGCAAGTGCGCTGGTGCGCCAGGCCTAGATGATCTTACAATATCTGTTCGACCTGATCTAAGCCCGAGAGCGAGGGTGTGATGGAAAGTGGTGCGCTTGGAAAGATCTTTGATCGCGATCCCCGTTCCGCTACGGTTCGGGCCCGAGGTCCGGCACGGTTGCTAACTGTGGATAAGCGAAACTTCGTTGCACGGATTCAACAGGATCCCACGATTGCCTTTCGATTGGTTGAGATAATGTCGCACCGGATCCGGGACCTGAAGGATAAACTCGCCGAAGCTCAGGGGCATGTAACTGACGCATAGCCAACTGCGCCAACTTGAGGGCACCCTCACGCAACCGCAGGAAGGGTCACTCGCTCCGGAACCTCTGGGCGATGACCTGCCCATCATAGTGACGGAGTTCCTCTTGGATCTCAACACACGTAACTCGCAGTCTTTGATGAGCTCTAGGACAATCATCTAAGGCGCCAACTGTCTGGCAAGTCGCGCAATTGAGTTAAGTACATGTGAGACCGGGAGATCGTGACCTAGTTAGGAGGAGTATGTGGATTACGGAGAGGTACTGAGAAAAACCTGGGACATCAGTTGGAGAAACAAGGGATTGTGGCTGCTCGGGATTCTCGCCGGCTGCAGCGCAAGCGGGCGCGGGAACTTCAGCAACTGGGGAGGAGGCACTCGAGGTTACGACTTTGACTCGTCAGAATTTCCACGCTTCGACGGCGGTCCGTTGTTCGAGGACGTACCTCCCATACAGGAAGAAGTTGTGATCCCAATCGTTCTTGGCTTTCTGTGCTTAGGGTTCATTGTGGCACTTATCGTCTTCGCGCTGGGAGTGATCGGCCAGGGCGGACTGATCGCCGGCTTTAGGCGAGCCGATGAAGGATCGGACGTCTCGTTCTCTGAAGCGTTCAGCGACGGATTGCAGTATTTCTGGAAGCTGGCCGGAATCCGCGTCCTGTTCTTTATAGCCGGTTTCGTGATCGTGATGGCGCTCATACTGGGCACTGTATTGTTCGCTGTAGCTACATTGGGGATTGGTGTGCTGTGCCTGATCCCACTTATCTGTCTGTTGATACCCCTTGGCCTTGGCGTGGATAGCTACATCATCCTGACCATGGTAGCGGCCGTTGAGGAAGAGTTGGGTGTCTTTGAGGCCTTTGGGCGCTCATGGACCACCTTCAAGGAGAATCTGGGGCCGGTGGTGGTGATGATTCTCATCCTGATCGTCGGTTTTGGTATCCTGGGTTTCCTGATCGCACTGCCCTTTATCGCAATTGCGCTGCCCGCAATCACCGGAGCTATTGTGGGCTCCGATGCAGCGATTATTTCTGGCATAGCGATCACCCTGCTCTGTGCGCTAATCTCGATCCCGCTGCTCCTTGCCATTTACGGTCTGATGACGACTTACACGACTGGAGCGTGGACGCTTACCTACCGGCGCTTGAATGGAACCATGGGGGCTGAGCTGCCGGCAGCCTAATCCTGCGAATAAATCAGATCACGCAGTAAAGATTTCTAGGTTGTTACCGGATGACCGGGCCAAGAGATGTATCATGGCCCGGTCTCATTTTGCTCATTCTTCTTATACTCATTGAGCGCCAATTCCTAAGTTCTAACAGCCGGCGAAGGCTATAGTGGTCTGGGGTCGCCAATCTTCGGTGGGCAATTCAGCGTAGATCGACGTGCTCGCGCGTCGATTGTTAGACGAACAGGAGGCCGCCCGGCTGGCAGGGCTAGCTATGTCCTCCGGTGAAGCGCTTGATTATGCGCTGGATCATCCCACAGGCGATACTTGATTGTCTGGCTCTTAGAACCCTGCGGTCAGTTCGCTCGAATAGCTAATAGCGTAATATCGTCCTCGTTCGAAGCGGCACCCTGAAAGGCTTGCACCGCCTCCCAGATCCTCTGGCAGACCGCATCCGGCTGCCGATCTTCGTCTGAATCGACCGCTTCAAGCAGTCCCTCTTCACCGAAGAACTCCTCCCGTTCGTTTGCGGCTTCGGTGACCCCGTCTGTGTAAAGGAGCATCATGCCATTTGACGGCATCGTGAGGTTGGCTTCGTCGAGCACCATATCTTCGAAGACTCCCAGGAGCTGACCGAGACCATCCTCCAGCTGCCGGGCCGGTTCGCCGGGATTTGCTATCAGTGGTGTTGAGTGGCCAGCGCGTGCGTAGCCAAACGATCGGGTCACGCTGTCGAGGATCCCGTAAAGCACCGTCACGAACATTCCTGAGTCACTTGTCTCAATAAGCTGGCTGTTGACGGCTCGCAGCACGTCACCGGGTGACTCGGATCGCTTAGCTTCAGCCTTGATGAGCGTAGCGGTTAACGACATGAAAAGCGCAGCCGGTACTCCATGCCCCGATACATCGCCCATCGCTAAACCGAGCCTCCCATCACCTAGCTCGATAACATCGTAGAAATCACCACCGACTGCCTCCATGGATGAGAAATGGGCTCCAAACTCCCAGTTCGAGTCGTCCGGTAGTTCGCGAGGCAAGATGCTGATTTGGATGTCACGTGCGACTTCCAGCTCCCGTTCCAGCCGCTCCTTCTCGACTATCTGCGCTTGGGCAGCCTTGAGTTCATCAAAGGCCTGGCGGAGCTGACGATTCTTCTCTCGAAGATCACTGATCGTGAGATTCTCGGATTCCTCCAACCGGCGACTCAAAGTTGCCACTAGGCCAAATGCCAGATCGGGTTGTCTACGGAGAACAGCCTCAAGATCGTTTCGCTCAATCACCAGCAGCTTGAGCGGCGTTTTAGCCCGTACGCTGGCTGTCCTCTGGTGATCCTCACTGAAGAGGCTCATTTCCCCAATTGCCTCGCCGGAGTCGCGGATGGCAAGCAGACGCTCTTCCTCGGTACCCAAAGATTTGATGATCTCAACCTGCCCCTCAACAACGATGTAGCACTGGTTGCCTCTGTCCCCTTCGCTAAACATGAGTTCCCCCTGATCCAACTCACTAAGCTGTAATCCACCAGCAAGTTCGCGCAGTTCACTATCGGGCAAAGCCTGAAAGAGGGGAACGCGCTTGAGGGCTTCTTCGTGTATCAGCATGATTGGTAGGTTGCCGTCCAACAGGAATTCATTGAACTCTCTTCATTGCACGTAACTACGCCTACGGATTGAACGATCCTGGCGAATCTCATGCTGAAGTAAACCAGGGTATCGATAGTTCAGCATAACCAATAAACATTCGCAGAAGTGCTAGTAGTTAGTGTCTGACCGGAACTATCATTCAAGGTGAGCACATAGATGATATCGAAGCTACCACACCGTCCACCCGGTGGATTATCCGTGAGCTTCCCCGATCCTCCCTTAATGATGTGGGTCTTATAGGGTGAGCGATCCCCCT
>JBHIBY010000068.1:0-12499 GCA_046759305.1 Anaerolineales bacterium | reverse complement strand
TCCAAAGCAGAGGGACAACTTCCATCGCTCTATCTTCTCCATGGTGTGGCTCGCACAGACGCCCAGTGGGATGATTTAAATGTGGATGAGGAAGCAGCACGACTGGTGGTAGCAAATCAGTCGCCGCCCTTCTTGATCGTGATGCCATGGGAGCGGCTGGGCCTGGATTACGAGAAGACCATCGTAGAGTACCTAATTCCGCACATTGAGCGCGAATTTGGTGCCAGCCCTGATCGTGCAATTCGTTCAATTGGAGGAATATCACGGGGCGCGGGTTGGGCACTCCGAATTGGGATGCAAAACCCGGAACTATTCCAGGCCATTGGTTTGCACAGTCCTGCTGTTTTAGTTCCGGATATGTTCAGGCTTCCCGATTGGATCGAAGCTGTTCCAGTGGAGGTGATGCCGAAAATATGGATCGATATCGGCGATCGAGATTCATTACGGTTTGAGATCCCGGAGATCACCGGCTTATTTGATGAGGCTGAAGTCGCGTACGTCTTGCGATCATTCCCGGGCGAGCACACGGAGGCCTATTGGGAAGAACATGTGAAAGACTACTTGCGCTGGTATGTTGCAGGTTGGCTCGACCGCGAACTTGACGACCAGCCTCAATGATCCGCCCAAAGCTTTAGAACTGCCTCAATCGCAACTGGGCCCTCACGCAACAACGCCGGTGGATTGACCGTAAGATCGACGACGCTGGAGGGGACTCCTCCCGGTGTTTCGCCGCCGTCGATCACAAGATCCACCTTTCCACCAAGGCGCTCGATGACCTGCGCCACTGTCGTGGCGCTTGGCTGACCCGACAGGTTGGCTGAGGTTGCTGCCAGCGGTCCGACCTTCCGCAGCAACGCCAACGTAAACTCGTGATCGGGAGCTCGAATCCCAACCGTGTCCGCTGCGCTGATTTCTGTAGGAAGCTCGCTTCTACGATAGACGACCAGAGTCAGTGGACCCGGCCAAAAGCCCTCTGCCAGTTCTTGGATCCTCTCCAATGGTTCAGTTGCGACTTCGTCAATAGCCGATGCGCCGGAGATTAACACTGGAACGGATTTATGCTCGTTTCTGCCCTTGACCTCATACAGCTGCTTAACGGCAGCCCCATTCCATGCACTTGCTGCCAGGCCGTAAACCGTATCCGTCGGAATGCCGATCAGGCCGCCGCCTCTCAGAATAGAAACGGCACGATCCAGAGCTTCGGGCTCATCCACGCGTACAACTTCGGTTTTAGGCACGCTCGATTATCAGGAGGCGATCGCGCCTGGCGAGGTCCGTCGCTATGCTCAGAGTTGCTGAGGGGAAGCTCGTTTTGGCGCGTTCCAGGACACTTCCCGCCTGATCTGGATCGATCTCAAACAGCGCACAGCCGCCAGCTGCAAGGATTCGCGGCAGCTCTTCAAGAGCCTGGTGAATGAGCTGGGTTCCATGGCTGCCGCCGTCGAGCGCAGCAATCGGCTCCCGATTTGCTACGGCCAGAGCCGGAAGCTGGCTGGTTGCGATATACGGAAGGTTCGCGCAAACAAGGTCAAAAGGTCCCTCGAAAACGCCAGCCAAGTCCGCGTGGACGAATGTGACACTGCGGTCAACTCCGTGCGCAATCGCGTTGCGCCGGGCGATCCGGAGCGCTTCCCAGGACATATCAGAGGCGTAGACGCATGATTGTGGGAGTTCGAGGGCCAGGGTCACCGCAATACAGCCAGAGCCGGTCCCGAGATCCAAGATTCTGGGCATTGAACTGGAGCGTCCCAGCGCCTCTTCCACCATCAATTCAGTTTCCGGTCGGGGGATCAGAACCTGCGGCTCGAGGATGAAGCGGCGGCCAAAAAACTCCCACCAGCCTAAGACATATGGAAGCGCAGCCCCGTTTAGTACGGAGTTCACCGAGGCCTCAAACTCAGCCGCTTGGTCACTTCTCAATTCGCTCTCAGGGTGGGAAAGGATCCAGGCTCGCGGTCGGTTGAGCGCCTCTCCGAGCAGGAGCTGTGCATCCGAGCTCGGTGACTCTGAATACCTTTTGAGTCTGCGGCTGGCTTCTCCGAGCGCCATCTCGACGGTGGTGTTCATTTCTTCGGCTCAAATCCCATGAGTTCTTTGACAGCCCGAGAGAAGCACCCTGCCCATGCTATGAGGCCATTTTCTGCGCTGCGTCCTGAGTGGCCAACTCCTCGATCAAATCGTTCAGGTCACCATCTAGAACCGCAGGGAGATTGTGCGTTGTGTAGCCGATACGGTGATCGGTAATGCGCGATTGAGGGAAGTTATACGTACGGATTTTTTCGGAGCGGTCGCCCGAGCCGACCTGCGCCTTACGTGTCGCATCTTGCTCCGCCTGTTGCTCGCGGATGGCTAGTTCGTAAATTCGAGCGCGCAATATGCTCATCGCACGCTGCTTATTTTGCAGCTGCGAGCGCTCGTCCTGGCATTGGGCGACGATCCCCGTAGGCAAATGTCTTATGCGCACCGCGGTCTCATTCTTCTGAACACTTTGACCACCGGCCCCTGCAGACTTGAAGGTTTCAACCTCGATGTCTTTGTCCGGAATCTTGATCTCAACCTCGTCCGCCTCGGCGAGCACTGCGACCGTGGCCGTCGAAGTGTGGATCCGGCCTTGTGACTCGGTGACAGGCACCCGTTGAACGCGGTGCACTCCCGATTCATATTTCAGACGAGAGTATGCACCGTTACCCTTGACCTCGAACACGATCTCTTTAAAGCCCCCGACCCCGGTTTCGCTTTGAGAAAGGACATCTACAGACCATCGCAGACCTTCGGCATAGCGGCTGTACATTCGGAACAGATCGGACGCAAATATGCCGGCCTCGTCACCACCGGTTCCGGCGCGGATTTCCATGATCACATTGCGTCGGTCGCGCGGATCGCGCGGGATCAGCATCTCACGGAGCTTCGCCTCCAGCTCGTCTAGCCTGGGTTGGATCTCTTGGATTTCTTGATCCGCTAGCTCATGCAACTCGGGATCCGAACCGGCCCGGAGAGTCTCCGCTTGCGCAAGCTGTTCCTGTAATCTGTTGAACTCTCGGAATGCACTAACGACCGGCTCCAGCTCCGATCGCTCCTGCGCTAGCTGGGCTACCCGTTGGTAGTCATCCGAGACGGCCACCATCTCCTGCTCGATGGCATCATAGCGTTTTTCGATATTATTTAGCTTCTCCAGCATGGCCTACACATAACAAACTCCCACGGCGTGTGTGGGAGGTTCGAGGCGATTATACCCTGAGAGACCTTGCGATGGCCCGATTCAATTCTTGAGCGCAAAGCTTAGTCAGCTGATAGGCGCGCAGGAACTAGCTAGCCTGGCGTTGCTGTAGGCGCTGGGGTGTTGGTGTTCGTAGGTAATGGAGTGTCTGTTGGAGTCGGCAACGGCGTATCGCTTGGGGCTGGTTCGGGCGTATCAGTCGGAGCTGGCCCTGGAGTATCACTGGGTCCTGGCACTGGAGTGGCAGTTGGTCCCGGAGTGTCTGTTGGAAACGGCGTCTCACTCGGTAATACAGTCGGCGCTGGAGTAGCAGGAATGTCTCTGAAGACGCTGCTGCTCATTGTGCAGGTAGCCAGCCCAGACACATCAAATGTCAGGGTCACCTGGAAGGACCCGTAAATCCCCTCGTCGGGCTCGCTGTCGAAATCTACTCGCCAGGTTTCCGAGTTTCCCCGTTTAATACGTACGCTGCTTCCAGAGGAGGAGGTTGGTGAGCTCCAATCGTCCACGCTGAAGTACTTTTTGTCATCGAATCTAAACCAGTCTACTTTGGCCGGCTCGGGCACGTCTGGCCATTCAAATACGGTGGTGGTGAGGTAGGCATGCTTCGAACTGCTGTTTCGGACCCTGGCTCGCACTTCATCATCGCTGTGGATCCACATGTCCGTAATTGAAATATCATCGCAATGTGCGGCAGTCCCCACAACAGCAGTGGGAGTTTCGCTTGCTTCCGGCCGAGAAGTCGCGGTCGCAAGCCCATCGGTTGGAATTGGGGAGGCCGTCAGATCGTCCTCGAGAGAGGTCGTGCTAACTGTTGCAGTTACCTTCGGCGTGGCAGTCGGCACCGGTTCCTGCATCATCAGGGCGATCGCGGGGGATCCAGAGCCATCTCCATCATCCATGCCCAGGACATCCTCGACAATTGTGAGTCTGAGCTCATGGATCTTAGCCACGATCGGATCGGCGCCGTAATTGGCTGACAGCCTCGAACGCAGCTCGCCCTCAAATGCAAGTGCGGTGAATGGCCCTTGAAACATGAGCAACTCCAACATCATTATCCCGAAGGCAATTCCAGTGATCAGTGTGAGCGCGGGAATTACCCAGCTGCGTTTGGGCTGCTTAGCCAAATGAACCAGGGTCTCGGTAGCCAGCGGTATTGTGGTGCGCAGGTCGAACCTGCGGGGACGTTCGCTGTTTGTCGCCAATTTACCTTCCGGGAGACCTCATTCCAATATCTGGATCTGCTAGGCATCGCACAAAAACTCTTGATCGCGAAATATCCAATCCCCACAGTCTTCCGAAACGAGTCATCACAGGAGACTTCCATACCTGATAATAATCCCAAGAGCCCGGAGGGAATCGGCAACAACCGAGACTCGGAGGGAGGAGATTCGCTCGCCTTCGTCGGCCGCATAGTCTGCAGCTAATTTAGAACTTAGGTTGAAGGGGGATCCCGGGCGCCTTGCGGAGGCACCCGTCAAATGCGCAGCGGTCAATACCCACCCGACGATAGGTACGGCATAAACAGAAAGCGCGACCCAAAGAGCGAAACGTGAATCCAAAGTGACTCTCTACCGATGCACGAGTCTGGAGATTCACAAACCCCCTCCTTAGACCGCTGCAGCTATTAGTATTCCTGCCGGGACAGCTCTCAACAAGGGGACTTGCTTCCTACCAGAGTACCGGTTCATGGGGCGAACCACCGCATAGCCTGGCCGATTCGATGTGGCTCTATTGGGAAATCCGAACGTAGCAGGTTGTAGCTTTCAGTTCCTATCCCTCATCGGGGAAAGCGGGTAATGGGCCTGTACCAGGCTCCTCTCCCTCCAGGCGGCCCTCAAGGAATTCAAGTTCATCCTCGCTCGCCGGTAGCGGCTTCTGCACATCCTTTGTAGTCTCACCACCTAGTATCTCGGCTACTCTCGGTAGGCTCGCGGTGTAGTGCTGGATTCTGTCGTCAACGACCTCCCTACCCACTAACGTTGAACTACGTCCGACGACTTCATGGACAAGTACTTCTTGCTGCTTGCCCTTCAACTGAGCCAGCCCTTTTCGCCCGAAACGGAATTGGTGACGGACAGCACCGAGTTTTCGGTAGGTCGGATCGCTGATAACGAGGGCAGTTCCTCCGAGATTGCGCGTGATCTCCTGAATCCGCTGCGCGGTGTTGACCGTGTCCCCCACCACGGTGTAGTGAACGCGGTCTTCGCTTCCTAAACCTCCGGCGATCACGCTGCCCGTCGAAATTCCGATTCCCATTTCGAAAGCTTGCTTCCCACCCTCGTCACGCTCTTTGTTTACATTCCGAATGTGTTCAAGCATCTCGAGGCCTGCATGCGTCGCTTGCAGCGCACTTACCCTTGAGGGCAGATACTTCGGCAGAATACCGAAAAAGGCCATCACCGCATCGCCGTCAAACTTGTTGACAACTCCGCCGTGCAATGAAATGATTGGCACGACCCCCGCGAAGTAGTCATTGAGAGTCTTCATTATGTCCGCCGGCTCTGCACGCTCCGCCATGGAGGTATAGCCGCGGAAATCGGCAAACAAGATGGTGGCATCTGAACTCTGACCCTTCAACATAAGTGCACCGTCAGAGAACGATGTCCTGAGCTGATCGCGTACTTCTGGGGTGACCGATCGACCCAAGAGATCCCGGTAGATTGAGCCTTCTCTCAAGCCTTCGACCATCCGATTGAAAGTTATCGAAAGAGCTCCAATTTCATCCCTCCCACTCTCATCCACATGCGCGTCCAGGTCTCCGCTCGCAATCTCGGAAGAAGCCCGGACCAGATCCCCCAAGCGCTTGGTAATGGAGTTTGAGAGAAGTAGTCCTATCAGAACGATCAATGCGAGGGCCAATACACCGAAACGTAAAACAATAGGAAGGCTGTCTTCTGTCGTTCCTTCCACGGGCACTCGCAGAAGCGAAACCCCCATCACTCCCAAGTCCTCGGTTCCCTGCCTCACAACCAGCGGAGTGAGAACCTCCCAGTATTCCGAACCCGCTACGGTGATCGCACGAACCGGGCTTTGCCCCTGCTCCGATTCCTGGATGCTCTGGAGTGTTGCGGACGATACATTGATCGATTCGCTGCTGGCAGGCTCAAGAGTCGAGCTGAGCGCAGTTCCGGAAACATCGTAGCTCGAAACATTGGCCCCAGCTTCGTTGGCAACTTCGGCTCCCAGTCGATCGACATACTTACCAACCAGAACCGAGCCGTTTAGTGTGCTATTAGCTTGAAGCAGCGGGCCAGCCACGAAGAAGACGTAGTGTTGGATTCCCTCAAATTCCAAAGGCTCTAGGCCGGCATGCTTATCTCCGACAACTTCGTCCGTGACGCCACTCAACACTCGTTGAACAAACGGCCACTCCCCATAATAAGATTCCCCGCGCAAGGTGTCATAGTCACCCGGCGGCGCGCCGGGGCGTCTCCGCACGGTCACGATGCTGGTGCCTTCGCTATCCACGACCGCTACAACGTCCGCTCCGGCATTCACAACTAGAGGCAGAACACGAGCACGCAAGTCCTCCGCGTTTCCAGCGGAAACGGCCTCCGCCACACCCTCAGTATTTGCAATCAACCGCTCGAGCTCGAGCAGATCGATCTCGGATCGCACGACCGAATCTGTTGCTTGCTGTCCAGCGTCAATCAGTTGGCGAAGAAAGCGATCGGTCTCCTCCTGGCTTAGTAGGTCGTTGATGAGCAGAGCTGCACCCAATCCCAGGACCATAGCCAGGAGCATGAATGGCAGTGTGATTTTCCAGAGGAGACTAAAGCGGACGCGGGGTGGTTGGTCAGCCATATTTCTAATATGAATGCTGAACGGAATGTGCTGGATTCAGGGGCGGAATGAATTGTATCAGCGACAGCTCGGGGAACTTCGGTGGTGCGATGGCACTCCCTGACCTAGCTGTCCACCAATTCGCCAAAGACAACAATTCTTTCCGAGTCGATCAAATAAGGATAGCAGGAAATCAGGGTAATAGTCGCCCGAGGAGTTGGGTCCATCACGCCGACTTCAGTGGGCTTCACGATGCGAAAGCCGGTCACTTTATATACAAAATCCCGCAATCCGGTGGAAAGGATGATTTCGTCGCCGGGTTTCAGCTGATCCAAATCGCGAAAGAGCTCGCCAAAAATGTCATTGTGAGCCGACAACACGACGTTTCCGACCTCTCCTGGATTCGCCGTGCCGATGTGTTGTCCAACGCCTTTCTTGAGCTGCTCCCAGCCATCACCCTGTACCACTGGCGCAGGAGAATCCAATATGGCAGGAATCTGTACGCGTTGAGCGTGGCCAGGGACTGGTATCGGGATCTCAGGCGCAGGCATGGATTGGACCAGCGGCCGGAGATGGGCTGGGATTTCCGCCTCGTTGGGCCGCGCCCCTCCCGGTGAAGTCGGAGAGGTATGTCCGGACGGAAGGACGACCGAGGTAATTGGAGGAGTGGGAGAGGGCAACAGACGCGCCTCTGCCACCTCTTGATTCAGGGATTGCACAGCTCCCACACCGCTAAAAAGCACGAACAAGAGACCGAGAACCGCCACAACCTCGACTCCAAGTAGCAATTTGCTGGCTCCCTCACGAAGCGGCCTGGCTTCTCCAGTGTCGGGTTCGGTGGTTGTTTCGCTCGATGAGCGAAAGCTATCCATTCCAACCTGCGGAGTGACCTCCTTGCGCACGCGAAGAGCTCGTCCTGACTTGCGGAAACGACGCAGTCTGGCTCCGCGGGCCTCAAGTTTTTTCCGCGCAAGAATCGCTTCCAACTCGTCTATGGAGAGGTCGTCCGGGTTTCGTGAATCTTTCGGCATCCTTACCCCTAGATTTGCAGGTTCAATGCCAGAACCCATAAAATCTGGGTTCCGCGCAGGGTATCTACTGAACGATCACAGCCACTTGTCTAACGAGCGCACGATTATACCGAGGCGGCTCTCAAGACGCCAAATGGTGAGCGGGTACACGCCTTTCAAAAGGGCTCGATAGGTATAATTCGGCACCGTGAGCGAACAAAAGGTAATCGAGCGGGCATACGAATCAGCCCTCGAATCGGTGTTGATCGTTAAACACTCACCCCCGGGCGTGATCGAGCTACGGGGTTCGGATCGGGTCGATCTCCTGCATCGTCTTTCAACGAACGATCTCGAAGGTATGCCTCCAGATCGCATGTCGAGAACCGTATTCACGGATCCAGTGGGACGTACGATCGATATCGTGACTGTGCTCACTCTCCCCGACGAACTCCTGCTCCTTACGTCTAGCGGCAGGTCTCAGATCCTGCAGGACTGGCTGCAGCGTCACATCTTCTTTCAGGACGACGTTACCTTGCACGCTTCAGAGGAAGAGTGGCCTTTATACGGGGCATATGGCCCCAACGCAGCGGATTTGGTGCCGTCGGCAGTTCCTTCTGAAGGAACGCTCAATTCAAGCGAACATGAAATCATCTGGCCGATTGATCGACCGGTCTCGGGTTTCCAGCGACTGGTACGCCAGAATCAGACCTCACATAATTGGGAAGCCAAACCAGGCGCCCTCGAAGCGTTCGATATCCTACGCGTTGAGGCCGGTCTTCCCGAGATGGGGGTAGAGATCCAAGAAGACTCGATACCCCTTGAAGTTGGGCTCTGGGATGCGGTGAGTTTCGACAAGGGCTGCTATGTGGGCCAGGAAATCATCGCCCGCATGGAGAGCCGCGGCAAGCTGGCAAAGCAACTAATGGGAGCCAGACTCGAATCGAAGCTTGAACCCGGAAGTACATTGAAGCAAGATAACCAGACGGTCGGCACTCTGACCAGCAACGTGCACTCTCCAAGATTGGGTTGGATTGGCCTGGTAAGCGGGCGACCCTCGGCGCTTTCCACCGATGAAGGGCGAGTTGAGATTGGTGATTCGGGTGAAACCGCATACTTGGTCGAGCTTCCATTTACCGAGCGTAAGGTTCCATCTCCTGCGTAGGCGAACGCACGCCAATCCTACCAACTATCTCCATCAGTGACACGCCTGCTTTTTGTCTGCCTTGGAAATATCATCCGCAGCCCGCTGGCTGAGCACCTGTTTCAGTTCCAGGCCGAGCAAGCCGAAGTTGCCGACAAATACTCTGTTGATTCAGCCGGAACTGCTGCGTGGCATGTGGGGGAGGCTCCCGACCCACGTATGCGAAAGACCGCCGAATCCCACGGCGTGAGCTACAGTGGCAGTGCCAGGCAGGTTCGGGAGGACGATTTCGATGATTTTGACTGGATCATGGCCATGGATGGCAGCAATCGGCGCGACTTGATGGAAATGGCCGGCTCGCCAGATAGGCAGGCTAAGATCCGTTTGCTAAGGGACTTCGATCCAGAGCGTACCGAATCGGATGTTCCGGATCCCTATTACGGGGGTGCGCAGGGATTCGAGATCACCTATCAAATCGTCGAGCGGTCGGTGCGCGGCTTACTGGAAGCTCTCGAGGCCGGCGAGATTTGAACCTTCCTTCATCGATTGAACCATGGCTGGAAGATGAAGGCTATGGAACGGTTGAAGACCTGCAACCCGTTGCAGGAGGCTGCATCAATCATGGGGCGATCCTCACGACCAGCTCCGGTCATTCCTTCTTCCTCAAACAAAACGCAGCTGCGCCCGAAGGTATGTTTGCGCGGGAAATCGATGGCTTGCGGGCATTATCGGTGCCAGATGGTCCGCGTGTACCGGTTCCCTATCTGGCTGGAATCGACTTCCTACTGCTCGAAAACCTGGATCCCGCGGTCCCAAGAGCCGACTACTGGGAAAGCTTTGGACGTCAACTGGCCGCACTGCATAGCGGAAACAGCCAGCAATATGGATTTGACGACGACAACTTTATTGGGAGCACACCTCAACCGAACCCCTGGACTACCGATGGATACGAGTTTTTTGCCGAGCACCGCCTGGGCTACCAGGCTGAGTTGGCGCTCCAGCAGGGCCTAATTAACCGAAAGGACTTTCGTGCAGTGCTCGCTCTTGCTGCTGAGCTACCTCGACTGGTGCCGAAGCAACCGGCCTCCCTCATCCACGGTGATCTTTGGTCGGGCAACGTCATCACGGGCTCAAGTGGAGAGCCGGCAATCATCGATCCGGCTACCTATTATGGATGGGCCGAAGCAGAGCTGGGTATGACCAATCTGTTCGGCGGATTTCCAGAGGCTTTTTACAGTTCGTATGAAGAAGCCCGTCCACTAGAGGCGGGCTGGCGCGGGCGGCTGCCGATTTATAACCTTTATCATCTCCTCAATCACGTGAATCTCTTTGGCGCGGGGTATCTGGGGCAAGTGCGAAGCGTGCTTCAACGATTCACCTAGCTGCCTCTCTCATTGTCGGCATCGTCAGAAAATCGCGAGGCGGTCCGGCAGGATGCTCGGTGCACCGAATGGCTCTCTAGGATTAAATTCACAAAACTCAGGCTCAACCCGTTATTGAACTCGATTCGGATCCAGGATGTACTCCCACCAGTTGTTGAGCACTCCGTCAGTCTCACCTTCAAAATGGGGTAGGTGTCGAAACCACCACGCATGATGTAACCGGATATCCCCACCACCCCATTCATCAGCATTTACTTTCCGTCGCTCTCCTGTGAGGTCCGGAAAGTCGTACCAATCGTCGCACTTGCTCTCAACCGGACGGCGGTTCCCCCAGTCGTAATCGCGCTCGCTGTTCGGAGCGAAATGCATGTTGCCTACTTCTGATGCTCCGGGGTACTGGCGATCATAGCGAGTGAACCGATCCCATAGGTTCATATCGGCCTTCTTGCCCTCGTAGACCTTCGACAGGATCGATTCAGCGCGGTGGCCAAACGCTTCCATCATTTCACCCACGCCCCGCTCATAGTTGAATCCCATGACGACGAAGCGACGCTGAGCGTTCTCGGTTTCAGGCAGCGGTGGGGAATTGCACCAGAATGCTCCGGGGCCGCCCATGGTGGATTCGTAGTAGCCGGCGTAGGGAAAAGCCATCAACCAGGCTTCGTTAAATTCACCGCGGTCGATTCTTTCGATGATCTTGAACTCTCGCATCAACGATCCATAGTCCACGAGATCGGGCTCATGGAATCTGCCCCTTGTTCGCCAGAGTTGATCGTACTGATCCGGCGTATATTGGAATCCGTCCGCTTTGACTGGAAAATCATCGACCTCGATCCTTTCCACCACCTCGAATTGCGCGTTTCCGTAGCTGGCCTGGTGCATGTCGGCGATGAATTCACTGACAAGCCGGTCCGGGTCATTCCAACCGAAGGCTTTCGGCAGAGTCCGGCCGCTAGCTTTCGGAGCATGGATAATTAGGGAGACTTTGCGCAGAGTTGTCAACCCCACAGCCGGGGCCGATACTGAAGCGCCTCTGCGATGTGGGCGGAGGCGATGTCGTCCCTGCCACCAAGATCAGCGATGGTGCGGGCCAGTTTTAGGACACGATGGAACGCCCGAGCGGTAAGCTGAAGTTGCGTCATCGCCTGGCGAACTAGAGCCCGGCTCGGATCATCGAGCTCGCAGTACTTGCGCACCTCGCCCGGCCCCATGTCTGCATTTGAGTTCAGCTCGGTAGCTTCAAATCGTCGTCGCTGGAGTAACCGCGCGTTTTCCACTCGCATGCGTACAGCCTCTGCCGACTCACCCGCGCGATCGTCGGTAAGCTTTTCGAACTCGACCCTTGGCACCTCAATATGAATATCAACCCGATCGAGGAGCGGGCCCGATATCCGTTTCTGATAACGGGTCACAGTCGCAGGAGTGCATGTACATTCCTTGACGGGATCACCGAAATACCCACATGGACAAGGATTCATCGCGCCCACCAGCATGAAATTGGCGGGGAAGGAGTATGAACCGCGCGCACGGCTGATCGTGACCTCCCGATCCTCCATAGGTTGACGCAAGACCTCCAAAACCCTCATCCCGAACTCAGGTAGCTCATCCAAGAACAGCACGCCCCTATGTGCTAGCGAGATCTCACCCGGCCGTGGCCAATTTCCGCCTCCGACCAGGCCTGCGTTGGAGATCGTGTGATGTGGAGAGCGAAATGGACGGCTACGAACGAGCGGCACATCGGACGGCAGCAAATCTGACACGGAGTAAATGCGTGAAACGTCCAACGCCTCATCGGTAGACATCGCGGGCAGAATCCCCGGCAACGCGCGCGCGAGCAGCGTCTTCCCGGCCCCGGGAGGCCCGACCATCAAAACATTGTGGCCGCCAGCCGCCGCTACTTCGAGCGCGCGCTTGGCATGCTCCTGGCCTTTGATCTCCTGCAGTTGACCATCGATGAACTCGT
>JBHIBY010000067.1:0-12696 GCA_046759305.1 Anaerolineales bacterium | reverse complement strand
GCGTTCCTCTCTCTACTGATATGGGCCGAGCGCGACTATCTCGGGTTCACGCCACAATTCATCGTGGACCGAGCAGCCTGGTTTGTCTTTCTTCCTCTTATTTGGCTGTTCTTGCTCCTCCTAACAAACCTGTACGATGTCCAACAGGCCGCCTCCTGGCGCGTAACAGTACGGCAGATCCTACTCGCAGCCTTTGGCGGCAGCGTAATCTATCTGATCGTCTTCTTCATCTCAGAGCCTGGTTCCCTACCAAGACTGGGCGTGTTGTACTTCCTGATCATCGTCACCGTCCTGACGCTGTCATGGCGATGGATCTACATCCGAGTGCTGACACGGTCATCATTCATGCAGCGCACTCTCATCGTAGGGGCGGGGGAGAGTGGCCTCACGATGGAAGAGGTGGTGAGGGACAGCAACCCGGTTCCCTTCCAGATTGTGGGATTCGTCGATGATGACGAGGCTAAGAGCGATATATCGCTCGCAGGCAGCCGTATGCTCGGAGCAAGTGGTGACCTGCTGAGATTGGTCAAGCAGCAAGACATCTCAGACATAATCGTGGCCATCAACGGACCGATGAACGGAGAGATGTTTCAGGTCTTATTGGATGCCCAGGAGCAAGGGGTGCAGATCACGCGGATGCCCGTTGCCTACGAGCAGCTCTTGGGACGGCTTCCAATCCGTCATTTGGAATCGGATTGGATACTGCGTTCATTTGTTGATGAATTACAGATCCCAGCTACCTATCTCATCTTCAAGCGCTTTGCTGACATCGCAGGGGGGGCGCTTGGCACACTGCTGTATCTGGTCATCTATCCGCTCGTTGCCTTAGGGATTCTGCTGGATAGCGGTAGACCGATTATGTACCGACAGGTGCGCCACGGCAAGGGAGGAGCCGAGTACGGATTACTGAAATTTCGCACGATGGTCCGGGATGCCGAGCAACCTGGCACGGCCCACTGGGCGCAGGAGCAGGACCCACGCACGACGCGCTTCGGTCGCTTCCTTCGCCGTGCTCACATCGATGAGTTCCCACAATTCTGGAACGTCCTGAAAGGTGAGATGAGCATCATCGGACCCAGACCGGAGAGACCGGAGCTCATCCAGGAATTGGAATTGGAGATTCCTTTCTATCGGGCGCGGTTGCTGGTGAAACCGGGAATCACTGGCTGGGCGCAGGTCAATTACGGCAAGGGCGCCTCCATCCACGGATCGGCGGAGAAGCTCGAGTTTGACCTGTATTACATCAAACACCGTGGACTGCTGCTGGATCTATGGATTCTCTTGCGCACGATCGGGCAAGTGATCGGGTTTAGGGGGGTCTGAGCCATGCGCGCACTTGTTACCGGTGGAGCAGGATTCATTGGCTCGCACCTTGTGTCCCGCCTGGTCGAAGACGATCATGAGGTCCTTGTGCTCGACGACTTTTCGACGGGCTCTCGCGAAAATCTTCTCTCTACCAAAGAACTAGCGAAGCAGAGGGAAAAACCCGCAGGAGAACGTGTCGAAATATTAGAAGGGCGAATTCAGGACGAACAAATCGTTCAGTCGGCGGTAAAGGGGGTGGAGGTGATCTTCCACCAGGCTGCAATGGTCTCTGTACCTGGCAGTATCGAACACCCCACCGATTGCTACGAAGCCAACTTCAACGGATCACTGAATGTCCTCGCAGCAGCTAAGGAGTTCGGCGCGAAGAGAGTTGTACTGGCCTCCTCAGCCGCAGTCTACGGCAATTCGAATGCGCCCGTTGAGGAGAGCGCAATGAAGATACCGCTCTCACCTTATGCAGCCTCAAAATTAGCGATGGAAGAAGCCGCACTGATGTTCCAGCGGGTTTATGACCTGCCAGTCGTATGCCTTCGCTATTTCAATGTCTACGGACCTCGGCAGCGGCCCGATTCTCCCTACGCAGCGGTCATCCCGGCTTTCATCCGTGCTATGCACGCCGGCAAAGCACCCACAATCTTCGGCGATGGAGAGCAGAAACGTGACTTTATCCACGTAGGCGATGTCGTGCACGCGAATCTTCTGGCCGCCGAAAGCGATGACGCAGTAGGAAGAGTACTTAACATAAGTGGAGGAGCAGCGATCACCGTGAATGAATTGGCAGGGATCTTGCAGGATTTCATGCCAGGTGCACCGGCACCCATTTATCTGCCGCCTAGAGAGGGTGATATCTACTTCTCAGAGGCGGTGATTGAGCGGGCATGGCAAGCGTTAGGATATCGTCCGAAAGTCGCATTGGTAGAGGGCCTGCAGTCCACGGTAGAATGGTTCCGCCAAGAAAGGCTTCAGACCCCGCAGTGAGACCCCGTATGCAGATTCGTAATCAAACGATTTTGCTCGGTGACCTGGTGTTGGTTGTCACCGCAGTTCTAGCCAGCTACGCCCTCAGACTCGAACTGGGACCGGCATTTACATTCTACTTACCCAGCGCCTGGGTAATGGTGGCGGTCGCACTCCTGATCAAGCCAATCGTCTACTACTTCTTCGGCCTTTATCGTCGCTACTGGGTATATGCCAGCGTGCGGGAGCTCAGGATCATCGCAGTCGCCGTGGTCACGGCCTCGGTAGTAGTCGCTCTGATCCTGCTTCTCATCGCAAGCTTGGGCGGATTGACCCCTGGGTTCCCGCGCGCCGTAATCGGCATCGATCTCATTCTCTCATTGATAGCCGTGGGGGGACTGCGCCTGACCGTACGCCTTTTGGCCGAAAGCGGCCAGATCAGCCAGCGAGGGAACGGAAACGGCCATCCACACGAGATGGTCATTGTCGGTGCAGGGGACGCCGGTGTCCTGGTGGTGCGTGAAATGCAGCGGAATCCGCAGCTCAATATGAAGCCCGTTGCATTCGTAGATGACGATCCAGAGAAGCTAAAGAAAGAAATCCACGGCGTTAGGGTCGTAGGATCGCTTGAGGATTTAGAGAGGGTGTTGCAGCGGTACCTCAAGCCTGAGGTCGTGATCGCCATCCCCACAGCTCCGGGTACCGTGGTGCGTACTGTAACGGAGGTTTGCCAACGCAACGAGGTTCCCTTCCAAACAATGCCTGGAATGTACGAGCTCATCGGTGGCCGAGTCAGCGTTAGTAGGCTTCGCCAGGTAGATATCTCGGACCTCCTTCGCAGGGAACCTGCTCACATCGCAGATAGCGCAGTTGGCAAGACAATCGCTGGGAAGCGGGTCCTGGTAACTGGGGCGGGAGGCTCCATCGGGCATGAGCTCTGTCGCCAGGTGCTACGATGGAATCCCGATCAGCTAGCGATGCTGGGGCATGGCGAGAACAGCATTATCGAAGCGCTTGTTGACTTGAAGGCGGATCTACCGGAGGCCGACCCCAAGCCGATCATCGCCGATGTTCGAGATATCGACAGAATTCGCGAGGTATTTTCTGATTACCGGCCGGAAGTGGTGTTCCATACTGCGGCGCATAAGCACGTACCTCTCATGGAGATCAATGTCGAGGAAGCAATTACTAACAACGTGCTCGGTACGCAGAGCGTTGTACAAGCAGCGCTCATTTCCAATACAGAACGACTGGTGCATATCTCGACCGATAAGGCGGTACAGCCAACAAGTGTTTATGGTGCTACGAAGCGATTTTCCGAGCTTATCGTGCGGGACGCGGCCATCAGCCGACAACGCAATTATGTGTCAGTTCGCTTTGGCAATGTGCTTGGAAGTCGCGGTAGCATGGTCCCGCTTTTCCAGCGGCAGATCGCAAAGGGTGGCCCGGTGACGATCACGCATCCAGATATGAAGCGCTTCTTCATGACCATTCCCGAAGCAGTCCATCTTGTGCTTCAAGCGGCCAGCATTGGGCAGGGCGGGGAGCTCTTCGTACTACGAATGGGCGAGCAAGTGCGCATCCTTGATTTGGCTCAAGATCTCATTCGGCTCTCGGGTTTTGAACCCGGCAAAGAGATCGAGATTGAGTTTACCGGCATCCGACCCGGCGAGAAGCTGAGTGAAGCACTGTGGGACAAGGGACTGGATTATGAGCCTACGGTACATCCGGATATTGTCAGTGTGAACGAAACGGAAGTGCTTGAGGCTGAGCAATTGGATGCCACCATCGATGAGATCGTACGACTAGCAAAAGAAGGCGACACCGAGGCGGTGGTTGGCCTGCTAGCGGAGCGTGTGCCCGGCAACCGGCTAGGCGAAGCTCCTCCCCCCGATTTAACCTACCTTTTGTAGCAACCTCTTAATCGGATAAGAAATCATTAATCGGCTGGCGCTCTGTACTGCCTATTGAGCGGATCCAGTCGAGAGGCGGCTGGCGCCAATTGATGCCGGTGTATGTGGGGTCCGGATCGAACTTGAAGAACTCGTAGTAATTGCCGCCGCCATAGAGCGCTTCAGGAATCAGGACTTGATAGATAGCATCCTGGTCAACAGCCGAACCGTTAGGCAGCCAGTAGCCATCATCCGATTCAACCACGCCCGCCATCAGCGGGTGGTTATTTTCAATCGTCTCAACCAATTGAGCGCCGGTGATGCTGACTTCAACCAGCTCGTTTGTAGTGGATAGCAAACCGATCATGATGCCCGGGCTGATTTCGCCCTCAAACAGATCCTGTTGCACATAGCGGGAACTAGCTAGCGCTATATCCGCGCTCGGCCAAGCCTCAAGCCACGGATCCAGCAGTAGCGCCGCCATTTCAGTTGACTTTCGGTCGATCCCCGGATCCGCGTAGCCGATAACTTCCCAGATTGCCGCGTCGGTTTGGGAGCGCCAGTTTTCGATCAGCTCCGCGATCTCGCGATCTTCGCGACCCGCTTTATTTTGCACGAACTCGGTTTGCAGGTCGACTATCACGTCATTCTCAATGTCGAACAGGAGATCGATGCGAGTGTAGCCGCGATTGAAGAAGCCGCTCTCGATCAACCTGACGCCTTCTACGACCTCGTTGATCTCCTGATGGCAGTGACCGCCGCCGATGAAGTGAATATTGAATTCCGCTGCGATTGGCGCAAGCGAGCGTGTTTCGCCTGCGCACACGTGGCCGATGATCAGCAATAGCTCTGCGCCGTCCTCGCGAGCGAGCCTGGTAGTTTCAGGAAGCACATGGGCATAAGACAGAAAATCCAAATCGGCAACGTGTGACGGCTGAGTATCGATCTTCGCCTGTGTCGTTGTCAGCCCAATGACACCAACCTTGATTCCATTGACCTCGGTCAAGGTATAGGGAATGACGAAGTCCGGACTCTCGCTGGTATCGTGCTCGCGGATATTTGCGGAGAGAAAAGGAAACTCGGCCTGTTTTGCACGCTCACGTAGCGCTTCCAATCCGAAGTCAAAATCATGATTGCCGATGGCAGCCGCGTCGTATCCCATTGCATTCATGACTTCTGTCATCGATTCGCCCTCCCACACCGTGGAGAGCGCATGGCCGGTCCACATATCTCCCCCGCTGAGGACCAGGAAGGGTCCATCCTCGGTCAAACCTTCCCGTTGCCGCCACTTGTACGCCATACTAGCCGAGCCGCCGGTGTTCTGGTAGCCGTCCATCCAGCCATGTTCATCGTTGGTGTAGAGGATCACCAGGTGCCGGAGGGTTTCCGTCTGCCTAGAGGCAAGTCCACTGGTAGGTAGGAGGCTGCAAGCACTCAAGGCGAGAGCTGCCAGCCAGGCCCAAACGAATTGGTGAATCGGAGATGATTTGGTAACTACCACGGACAAGCTACTCGATCTTGATCGGCTTGCTCAGGATCTCAACCAGCAGCTTCACCGCATTCTCTACATCGTTCCCATCCACCATTTCCGACGGCGTATGGATATAGCGACACGGAATCGAAATAACCCCCACCGGAACCCCGGCCCGCGTGAGCTGAATCGCGGTGGCATCGGTCGTTCCTTGCGCAAGCACCTCTAGCTGGTAGGGAATTCGAGCTGCGGTTGCGCGCTGCACCATCATCTTCACCATTCGGGGGTCGGTCAGCGAGCCGGAATCGCGAACCTTTATCGTTGGTCCGCCACCAAGTTCCACCGCCATCTTGAGCCCTTTCGGCGTATCTCCGGTTCGTGTGATGTCGAGCGCAATACCAACATCCGGATCCAGGCCGTAAGCAGAGGTCCTGGCGCCGCGCAATCCAACCTCTTCCTGCGTTGTGAACGCAAATTGGACTTCATTCGGAGTGCTGCGCAGCCGCTTGGCGGCTTCTATTGCGACCGCTACGCCGATCCGATCATCCATACTCTTCGCCACATAGCGATCTCCAAGAGCGATGAAAGGGCGCGTAAATGCCCCAAGGTCCCCGACGCTCACCGGGCAATCGGTCTTCGCTCCCGCCCCAAAATCGATGAAAGCTTGCTCCAGTTTGGGCGCTTTGGCAGTCGCTACAGCGGCCTCGACGCCGATTACTCCGATCACTTCTCCCTCGAAGCGCACGCGATGACCCACAAGTGTGTGGGGGAACACTCCGCCAATGTTGTGGAACCGGGCGAAGCCGTTTTCATCGATGTGAGAGATGATCACTCCGATCTCATCCATGTGAGCGGCCACCATCACTTTGGTGCCGCCACCAGGATTTACGATGGCATGCAAACCTCCCAGCGGAGATACACTGATCTCGCCAGCACAGGCTTCAACTTCACCGCGAACGATCTCGCGGACCTGATCTTCCTTGCCAGAAGGTCCAAAAGCTTCGACGAGTCTCTTGATCAAATCCTGCATAGTTGTCTCCGTGATCCCACGCTAGCGGCGCAAAACAGTCGGGCGCAGGCTCGAAATCGCCGTGTGTATTAGACGGACGGTATTCCGCCAATCGGCAACACTCGCGATGCCGTAAGCCGTATGGATGTAGCGGGCAGGAACCGAAACGGAAATACTCGGGATCCCCTCCCGTGTGAGATGGATCGTTCCTGCATCCGTTCCACCTCCTCCTGGCTGGCGGATTTGGTAGGGGATTGTGGATGCTTCCGCGGTTTCGACCAGGTGCCGGAGCAGTCCGGGGTGGGCAATCGTGCGAGCGTCAGCGGCGTATATCGCAGGACCCTGCCCCAGCCTGGCGTTGTAATGGGCGTTCTCCTCCCCATCCCAGCTTGGGAGATCTTTCGCCGGAGTGCAATCGAGTGCGATTGCGACATCTGGATTCAAGGCGTGTGCCGCAATTCGAGCACCGCGCAGTCCAACCTCTTCCTGCACCGTGAATGCGGCTTGAAGCTCGATGCCTTCTGGCGGATGTTCAAGCAGCTCGGCGAGGATCGCCACTCCTATCCGATTGTCTAAAGCCTTTGCGCGTACCGTTCCACGAACGCGATGAAAAGGCGTCGCAAACGCTGCTGGGGACCCAATCGTAACCTTGCCTTCAGCAGTTTGCTTTTTCGTAGCTCCAATGTCGATCGCCATAGACTTGGCCTTCACGATCTGTTTCAGCTCGTCTTTGGAGGCAAGGTGTAAGGGCTTTGCGCCGATAACCCCCGGAATCCGCTCCTTTCCAACCCATACCGGCTTTCCCAGTAGTTGGCTAGAATCCAGGTTGCCAACGGTTTCAAATTTCAGCTCCCCCTCACTCCCAACCGAGATGATCATTAGTCCAACTTCGTCCATATGAGCTGCTAACATAACGCGAAGCCGCCTTCGCCCGGGTCCCTTTCTCACGACTAGCAAGTTGCCCATCGCATCCGTGCGTACATCATCAGCCCGCGGCTCAACATGCTCGCGCACAATCCCGCGAACTTCGCCCTCGGCGCCCGAAACCCCGACCGCCTCGGTGAGAATCTTGAGCAGCCGCAAGTGTGCGGTCGAGGGGCGAGCTGGAAAGGGAGTCATCAATCCCATGACAACTCATCCATGAACTCAGAGCTCAGGCTGCTAATAAACTCTGCAAGCAGTCTGCCTGTGCGTCGCACATCTTTCAAAGAGACGACCTCAACCGGCGTGTGCATGTACTTAAGTGGAATCGATATCAGGCCGGTTGGGATGCCCTCCCCCGCGATCTGTAAAGCGAATGCGTCTGTGCCGCTGTGCGCGGGCAGCACCTCCCGCACCAGTGGAATCTCCACACTCTTCGCAACCTTTTCAAGAGCCGCGTGGATCCCAGGATGAATGTTCGGTCCCCATCCATTGGTTGGTCCCTTACCGAGTGGGAAGGTTTTGTGTTCGGGCAGTCCGGGGCCGCGCGCCCAGGTGACATCAATCGCGATCGCGATCGCAGGCTTGAGCTCATAGCCGGCGGTATAGGCTCCGAGGAGAGTCTCCTCTTCCTGTACGGTTGCCACTGCAAGCGAATCCCATTTATGCTCACGCCGTCCTAGCTCCCGCAAACACTCTGTGATGGCTACCAGCGAGGCGCGATTGTCGAGAGAGTGACCCGACAGGAGATCGTCGCCAAGTTCTATGGGTGTCTGTGCGAATGAGATCAAATCACCTGGACGAACCACATTGGCCACATTTGATAGGCCAACATCGACCAGGAGGTATTCGAGCGGGATGGGCTTGCCGTGGAGTTCTTCTGGCAGACCGAGCGTCGAGGGTTGCACAATAATTCCGGATAGTTCGCGTTTGCCATGCACGACGACTGGCTGCCCTGGAAGCACTCGCGCATCGATGCCTCCGATAGGCACGACACGAATAAAGCCTTCCACAAGCTCGGACACCATTAAACCGATCGCGTCCATGTGGGAAGCTAGCATCACACTGTGCCGTGGTTTCTGACCCGAGCCGAGCTTTGTTGCATATAGGCTGCCGATGCGGCTTACTCGCACTTCATCGGACAGCGGCTTCCATTCCCCACGCATACGCTCCTGAACGGGACCTTCGTAGCCAGAAAGCCCGGGCAGCTCGATCAGTTCTTTGAGTAATGAGAGTGTGTCGCTCAACCGGTTGCTCTCGACAGCTCAGATCGGGTCCGGACGTGCAATTCCCTCGCAAGCCTCGCCCTTCGAACGGGATGTCGCGTCAGTCGACTCTTAGACATCGGTAGCCGCCGGACTTGGAGTAACGGATGGAGGGGCAGGCGTATCAGTAGCTGTGGGCGTTGGAGTATCTGTGAGTGTTGGAGTATCTGTAGGTGGGGCGGGTGTCGCAGTCGGTGTACTCGAGGCGGTCGGAGTGGGGGTAGGAGTCCAACTAGGGGTCAGCGTCAGTGTCGGCGTGAAAGTCTCCGTTGGTACAAAGGGTGTAAACGTTGCGGTCGCGGTATCGGTAGGGGTCAGAGTGGGAATTGGAGTGTGGATTTCGACCGTAGGGATGAGGGTCGCCGATGGAACTTCAGTAGGGGATTCGGTAGGAGTTGCCGTAGCGCTGCCTGGCGCGCGCTGGATGGCAATCAGGCCGGCACAGTAACAGGGAAGAGTAGCCAATATGATTCCAATTAGCACCGCGTAGAGCGCCTGGCGCTCGCGCAGCGACGAGAAAGAGAAGTTCATTAGGCGGGTGGCAGCATGATATCAGGTATGAAATATGCCTTCAAGGAAGCAGATTATGAGGCTTAGCGAGAGCTCACCCGCATTCACGAATATAATGGGCGCATCGTGACAGAACTGACATCACGTCCATCCGCTACGCAGCGAATTAGCCGCATGGCTCTGCTGGCTGAGGAGCTGCGAGCCCAACTAGACAATTTCAATCATTCGCTCCAGAAAGCCGGCCAGGTAATCCCGCAGGATGTTCTGGTGGGCCTTGAGCAGATCAGCGGCAAACTCGACGAGTTGAAAGAAAGTGTCCGCACGAATGAACATGAGCGGTCGAACCTGCAAGCCCTGGCTGAGATTGGCCAGATCGTAAATTCATCTCTTGATCTTACGACGGTCCTCAGTGAAGTAATCGACACCATCATTCGATTGACGGGTGCTGAACGAGCTTTTCTGATGCTTCACAACGAAGCTGGCGAGCTCGAATTTAAGATCGCGAGAAACTGGGAGCAAGAATCGCTAGACAAGGGAGATTACGAAGTAAGCCGGACTCTAATCGATCGTGTACTTGAGGAGGGCGAAGCGGTCCTAACGACAAACGCCTTGGAGGATCCTCGCTTTGGCGCTCAAGAAAGTGTTGTTGCATACAACCTACGTTCGGTATTGGCTGTGCCTCTCAAGGTCAAGGGAAAGCTAACAGGCGTGATCTACGCAGATAACAAGGTGCGGGCCGGGCTCTTCACCGAAAGCGACCGAGCACTACTTTCTGGTTTCGCAAATCAAGCAGCCGTCGCACTTGAAAACGCCCGATTGTTCGGGACCGTGCAGGCCACGCTGGCCGAAGTAACCGAGCTGAAAATCCTCATGGAAGATGTGTTTGCGTCCATAGCCAGCGGCGTCATCACATCGGATATCGAGGACATGATTACTTTATGTAACAAGGCCGCGCAATCCATTCTGTCGATGCCAGCGGAAGGCCTGATCGGGAGCTCCCTCATTGATCTGCTTCCCAAACTCTCCGAGGAACTCCCCGATCAAATCTCTGCCGTAAAGAAGACTGAGGATGAAGTGACGGAAATCGAGATAAGCCCCACTCTGGACGGCCGCGGCCCCGTAGCGCTCAGCCTGAAGATGACCCCTCTAATGTCAGCGGATGAGCAATCGCAGGGTGTGGCCATTGTCGTGGACGATCTCACGGAGAAGCGCCGCCTCGAGGCTCAACGGCAGCTATTTGAACGAATGGTTTCCCCTGCGGTGATCAAGCAGATTGACCCCAACAAGGTCCAGTTAGGCGGAAGCATCGCAACCATCACCACGTTGTTTGCAGATGTCCGCGGTTTCACATCATTTAGTGAGGAGATGGATCCCCAAAGCCTTGTCTCGCTACTAAACCTGTACCTCGCCGCCGCGGTGGAAGCCATGCTGACCGAAGAAGGCACCATTGATAAGTTTCAGGGGGATGCGATCATGGCCTGGTTCAATCATCCTTTCCCTCAAAAAGACCACACCCTTCGAGCAGCTAGAGCCGCTCTTGGATTTCGCGATGCCGTTGGAGAAGTGCGAAGGAATCTTGAGCCGAAACTCCATCTTTCTTTCGGGGTCGGCATCCACGTCGGCGAAGGCTTGCTGGGGCTCGTGGGTACACCTCAACGCCTGGACTACACTGCAATCGGAGACAGCGTGAATACGGCGAAGAGGATTCAGGAGAACGCGGAGCCCGATCAGATACTGGTGAGTTTGGATGCCAAAAACCTACTTGGAAAGAAAGTCGAGCTCAAGGAAGCGGAAGCGATTGTGGCTAAAGGCAAGAAGGAGCCAGTTGAAGTCTTCGAGTTGATTGGGCTAGCTTAGCAACTCATCCCCATACGCAAACAACGCAGGCGTTCCACCCGTGTGCCAGAAGAGCACTCGCTCATCAGCCCGGATTGTCCCACCACGAATTAGATCCAGCATCCCTCCAGCCGCACGACCGGTATAAACCGGATCCAACAGGATGCCTTCCAGCCTGGCGAACGTCGTGATCGCTTCGCGTTCTAGATCGGTGAGGACCGCGTAGCCTGCAGACAGGTAGCCTTCCTGAACGTCGATTTCTCTCGGATCCAACTCAAGCTGATGGCCGAACAATGCTGCAGTCTCCTTAGCGTGCGCGGCCAGTTTCTCGAGAACAGCGCCTTCATACCGACCGATCCTGATCGGCGTGAGCTTACCGGCGAACCCGTGAATGCTTGCTCCTGCCAGCAGCCCGGCCGTGGTTCCCCCCGAAGTCACAGGCACGACGATGCGATCCACTTCCAAGCCTTGGTTCAGAAACTCCTCCATCGCTTCGACGTATCCTGCTGACCCGATAGCACTTGAACCGCCGAAGGGAACGAGATAGGGCCGGCTCCCGCCCTCGGCGACCGCAGCGTGGGTGTTATGAAGCGCATCCAAGAGCTCACGATCTTGAGCCCAGACCAGCTGCGCGCCAAAGAGTAGATCCAGCAGCACATTGCCGGTCTGTTCTGGCGGACCGTGACCTTCTAAGACGAGAATGCATTTCATTCCAAAACGCGCGGCTGCCCCAGCCGTTTGCCGGCAGTGATTGGACTGAACCGCCCCGGCGGTGATCAGCGTGTCAGCCTTCTGGGCTTGTGCATCAGCGATCAGATACTCGAGCTTGCGGATCTTGTTGCCTCCAAACGCGTGCCCGGTCAGATCATCTCTCTTGATCCACAGATCAGGACCTGCCAGTTCTACGGTGAGGCGCTCAAGCTTATGGACAGGAGTAGGGAGGTGGGCAAGATTGACCTTTGGAGGGGCTTCGGGGTTCATGACGATGACGCTCCTTCTAAGATCCGGACATTCAGAAGATCATTCGACTGCTGTGGAAAAGGAGTGGGAGAACTTGATTTGCTATGCAGCGCGGTGGTTTTTGCTTTTCGATCAAGAGTGTGGAGCTAAACATAAGTGAGCAAAGGACGGATCTTGACAAGAAGACTTGTGAATCTACGAGCTCGCATCGCGCGCCAGTCTGCGCCTTCCGAAGAACCGCATCACGGATTGCGCAATGGGCATCAGCAGTCGGTAGACCTTGTATGCGGAGGGCCTCAGAGCAAAGTCCCATTCACCAATGGTTCTTACTAACTGGCCCCCAAAGCCTTTCTTGAATCGATACACACCCCACATCGAATCGCTTTCGTCGAGTTCGTTTGGCGCACCCACGAAATCATAGACTTTGCAGCCTTGTTCCTTCGCCCACCGAATAGCTTCCCAGTGCAGTAGATGGTTCGGCATTTTTTCCCGGTGTAAGTTGGTGGACATTCCGTAGAGGTACCAGCCGGTATTTCCAAACCGATAGAT
>JBHIBY010000066.1:0-12951 GCA_046759305.1 Anaerolineales bacterium | reverse complement strand
CGTATCTGAAGGTGTTGCCGAGGATTTTGGGGAAAAATGGGTCGCTGAACAACCGCTCATAGTTGTCTATGCCAACAAAAGTCCAGGGATCATTGAAGTTGGCGCTGGTCAGATTCGTCGCGCTGAGGATGAGAAGCAAGATCGCGGGAATGAGGAAAAAGGTTACGACCAGGATCGAGGCTGGGCTCATAAAGCCCCAAGAGCCCAGGGTCGCTCGGAAGGATGGTTTGCGAATGCCTACGGTGCGCAAATGCAGGGCACCCGCGAGCAGCATCCCGAGCAAGCCGAGGTAGGCGCCAAGCATGCCTATTTGGAACTGCGGGCTCACGCCCTCACCATCGGCAACCTTCTGGGTACTCACGAATCCCCCCCAAAGGATGAGCAACGTGACCATACTAGCGCCGATCAACGCAAAGCCATCCAGTTCCTTAACGTACCCTCGGCGGCGAGCTAAAAATGCCAGCACCAGAGAAAGAATTCCGACAGCCGGAACGATGAAATTGACCGCAGACCCACGGAAGATCTCTGCTCCATCACTTGATGTAAGGAGCACCCCTGATGCGATTTGAAGGCCACTTAAGGACGCCAGTATGGTCGTGCCGGTTGCAAAGGTAAACCATGGGAGGAAAAACGAGACTATGGCCAGCACCGCGCTCGGTATTGCGACGGCGTGCCCAGAAAGCGTCGGTCGAGAAGCAGGAAGCGCTGCGGTCATGGACTCGCTAGTTGTCGACATATCGGCCACCTATTTGCTCATCGATGCATGGGACGGTGACTTATTTGAAACGGAGAGGAGGGGGAGCCCCTCCTCTCCGATCTCCGATCGACGGCGGCTATCCGCCTACGATCTCTACGTTGTCTCCGAGCTCATTCTGTAGCTGATCCACAACCACATCCACGGCCTCACTTGCTGTGAGGTCACCAGATTCCACCGCCTGAATGCCCAGGTAGTAGGCATTCGACCACGAACTCCAATAGGGACTATTGGGTAGGAAGGTGGTGAACTCGAGCAGCGGAAGCGTCGCGCTCAAGAACTTGGAGGTGGTGTAGGTTGGATAGTCGGACTGGGACTTTAGGATCCCCAGGTGGCCGCTATCTATGGCATAGGTGGTGTTGAGCTCCTTCGTCGTCGTCTTGGCGAGCAGCAACAGTGCCAGGTCAGGATGCTCGGACTGCGAACTGATCATGTACACCAGCGGATGGGTGAGCGTGGTGGGCTTGCCTGTGCCATCCTCCCTAGCAGGGATTGGCGCGAACCCGATGTTCTCGAACAGGTAGTCCTCCCCACCGCGATCCGCAACGAAGTTAAGCGCCAGGTCAGGCCAGCGCCACGTGCCTTCAAAGAAGAACAAGACATTCTCTCCCGTGCTGATGCCCGTCTTGAAGGCTGTCCAGTCGCCATCGAGGCGCGTCTTTGATAGGATCCCGCGCTCTTGCGTGGCAGAGTACAGTAGCTCGTAGACCTTCAGCGCAGCATCCTTGTCGAAGACCAAGGCGTCGGTATCGCCCAGAATCTCACCGCCAGCGCCAAAGTAATAATACAGGAAGTCTGGGCCGTTGCTGGGCCGATGCCACCAGCCATTGCCCTCCTCGACAATGCCGGCGACGACGGCCTCTTCCGCGGTGTCAAGCATGTCCTGCCAGGTGTACTCACCACTGGCGACCCGATCCGGCAAACTCGCGATCTCGTCCTCGCTCCAGCCCATCTCTCTCAGGAGCAACTTGCTGAAGTACATGGGGCGAGCCTCGGCATCCTGGGGAACGCCGTATCGCCGGCCCTTAAACTCAGTCGAAGTCCACAGGCCATCGATAACATCGTCGAACTCGGAATGAGCACCCAGCATGTCGGTCACGTCAATGACGATCCCTGACACGGCCCAGTCGCCGATGTGCTCGTGGCCGGAGACGATGATGTCCGGGGCTTCACCGGCCTGGGAGGCAAGTTCGAATTCGGTCTTGTAGTCGCCCCAGTCCGGATCGTCCTGGATCGTTTCAACATCGATCCGGCGCTCGTCGCCCGCCTCGGCCAAAGCTGCGTTTGCAGCCCCAGCTGCGGCGATCAGGTTATTGCAGCGTCCCTCTTCCCAGGGGGGGCTGCCCTTGCAGCGTGCAACAAGCGTGATCAGTTGGCCGCCGGTGGGGACCTCGACCTCAACTTCCTTGATGACCTCCTCTACGACCTCGACCTCGCGGGTGACCTCAACTACGACCTCCTGCGGTTGGCAGGCTCCGAGGACCAATCCTGCGAGCAGGAGAATCCCGGCGAACATTAATCCATTTCGTTTAGACCACATGGTCTTTCTTCCTCCTTAAGGTTTACTGGTCTAAGATCACTGATTCGGAAGGTTCTCCGTGTCTCCACCTCCTTTGCGTCGCCCAGGCCGCATGAGAGCTAGTTGTAGCGCTCCCTCAAGATGCTGGCAGCCTGGGTCAGGGAACTGAGTTTCAGATAAGCTTCATCCATCGGGATGCCATTTGTGCTCGATGGGGCGAATCCGCAGTCGGGCGTAAGTGACAGCTGTTCCGGAGCGAAGAACTCCAAGGCACGTTCGGCGCGGTCCACAATGACCTCCGGTGGCTCGATTTCCTGCCCTCGCACGTCCACGGCGCCCAACGCAAGCTCTCTTTCCCACTTATGGTCGGCGAATACATCGAGGTCCCCCGCCTCAGAGATCGCAAACTCCATCGAGAGTTGGTCGACATTCGCCCGCGTCAGAAATGGGAGGATGGGACGGTAGTCCCCATGTGCGTAGACCTGGCGCTCTCGATTGCCCCGGCAGACGTGCAGCGCGGTCTTGATCCCTTCCACCCCATCCAGGACATGGTTGAGATCGTCGATTGTCTGCGCCATGGCGGCCTCCGGGTCATCAAAGCGAGCCCGATAGTTTGTATCGACGAAGAAACAGAACCAGGGATCGTCGAACTGTACGATATCGACCCCCGCCTCCTTTAGATGCTCGATCTCCTGGCGCAGGATTGGGATCACGGCCTCAATGAACTCTCGGCGGCTCGAGTAGGCCCCCTTTGAGTAGTCCTCGTGCCACAACCTCTGGCCAATCATATGAGGTGAAGGTAGCGCTACCTTGATGATCCGCTCCGTCTGGGAACGCAAAAACCGGCCCTCGTCCGCGACGATGGGCCGGCTGTATTCAAGAGGCTCAACAACCAGAGCCTGCTTGAACTCTTTGAGGGTCCACTGCTGGGGAGGTGCAGATCCGGCATCCGGCACTTGCTCGGGTGCAAACGCCTCGCTCGCGTACTCGCCGTTCCGGAAACCGCCCACTCGCTGCGCGAAGACCTCAAAGTAACCGATGCGCCGCCACTCTCCATCCGAGATCACGTCCACGTCCGCGGCCTCCTGCATCCCGACCGCAAAACCAATCGCTTTGTCCACCTCTGTCTCCAATTCGGAGTCCGTCATTCGTCCGTCCTGGTGGGCAACGAATAGGTCAAGCAACCACTTTGGTCGCGGGAGGCTTCCGACTACCGCGGTGGAGAATAGCATCCGTCAGCTTATATTGGAGTAATTGCCTTTGGCGCGATGGTTTGAAGATAGCGTCGGCCCAGCGTTGCGCCCGGTTAGTGGCCGGGTCACGACCGTTGCGCAATTATAGCCTTGATTCGGTGACCCCTTCGTGACAGGCGTTACAAATACGAGTAAGGGTCATTCTAGTCCAAGGTTCTGATCGTTGAATAAGATCCGTATCGCTCAGAGATAGTGCCGCTCCTTTGTTAGCGCCTTGTTGTACTCGGAGGCGGCCTGCTGCACGGCCGCTATCTCAGAGCGCTCGGCCACAGGAACGTCCCACCACGATTCGTAACCCGGCACTCGCTCTTCCGGATCGGTCTCAACCACGATGACGGTCGTGCGGTCTTGTTCCTTAGCCTGTTCAAGTGCCTCCACCAGTGCGGGTAGATCCTCGGCTTGAAAAACCGTGGCACCCAGGCTCCGGGCGTTTGCCGCGAAATCCACCGGCAGCTTCTCGCCGTCCAGCTGTCCGGTTTCAACGTTCCGATAGCGATATCTTGTCCCGAATCCCGCGCTGCCGACGGATTGAGAGAGGCCGCCGATGCTCGAGAAACCGTGGTTGTTGAGTAGCACGATCGTCAGCTTGTAGCCTTCCTGGATGGACGTCACGATCTCAGAGTTCATCATCAGATAGGACCCGTCCCCCACCATCACGTAGACCTCACGCTCCGGCGCGGCCATCTTGACCCCCAGCCCGCCAGCAATCTCGTAGCCCATGCAGGAGTACCCGTATTCGAGGTGGTAACCCTTAGGATCGCGCGAGCGCCATAGCTTGTGAAGGTCTCCGGGCAGGCTGCCGGCGGCACACAGCACGACATCGGTGGGCCTGGAGGCTTGATTCACGGCGCCGATTACTTCGCTCTGACTGATCGGCGGTCCGTGTTCCAAATTGTAAAGCCGGCCCACTTCTGCATCCCACTCCTTATTGAACTCTTCGACCCGCGCCCGGTACGCTTCCGAAGTGCGCTGATCCTGAAGGGCCGACGACAATTCCTGCAGCGCAGCCCGTGCGTCTGCTACGATCGGCAGACCGGCATGCTTGTGGGCATCGAACTCGGCGATGTTGATGTTGATGAAACGCACGGCTGGGTTCTGGAATGCTGTTTTTGAGGCCGTGGTGAAATCGCTGTAACGGGTCCCGATCCCGATGACCAGATCCGCCTCACGCGCCATGATATTCGCCCCTGGGGTCCCGGTTACACCCATTGCGCCCAGAGAGAGCGGGTGGTCGAAGCTCAGCGCACCTTTGCCTGCCTGGGTCTCTCCCGCCGGGATCCCAGTGCTCTCGACAAAGCTTTCAAGCGCGCCTGTCGCCTCGCTGTAGATCACTCCCCCTCCAGCTACGATGAGAGGCGCGTTGGCCTCTCGAATCATCTCTGCTGCTCGGGCCGCAAGCTCGCGTGCCGGCGCCGGTCGAGGAATCGTCCAGACTCGCTTTTGGAACAGCGCATCAGGGTATTCGTAGGATTCAGCCTGCACGTCCTGAGGTAGTGAGAGCGTCACGGCACCTGTTTCAGCCTGCGAAGTCAGCACTCGCATGGCCTCAGGTAATGCAGTGATGATCTGTTCTGGGCGGTTGATGCGGTCCCAATAGCGAGAAATGGGCTTGAAGCAATCGTTGACGGAGATGTCCTGCGATCCCCCCCATTCCAGCTGCTGTAACACCGGAGCTACATTTCTGCGGGCGAAGATATCTCCCGGCAGCAATAACACCGGCAGGCGATTTATCGTGGCACCCGCAGCGGCTGTAACCATATTGGTTGCCCCAGGACCTATGGAGGTCGTACAAGCGAAGGTCCTCAGCCGGTTACTCATCTTGGCGAAGCCGGCTGCTGTATGCACCATGGCCTGTTCGTTGCGCGTTTGGTAATAGCGAAAGTCAGGGTGTTCCTGAAGAGCTTGCCCGATACCTGCCACATTTCCGTGACCAAAAATCCCGAAGCAACCCGCGAAAAACTGCTGCTCAAGCTCGTCTCGCTCTACGTATTGCTGCTGCAAGAAGCGGATTATGGCCTGGGACATTGTGAGCTTCATCTAAAAGCCTCCCTTTTCTTCGATAAATGCCAGTGCTTCAGGCTCGGAGGGCATAAAGTTTGCCACGCCGTGTTTTGTAACCAGTATCGCACCGCAGGCATTTCCCATCCGTGCCGCCTTGTACCAATCCCAGCCGTTAGACCTACCGTAGATAAACCCGCTGGCAAAGGCGTCCCCCGCGCCGAGAACATTTAATACTTCAACGGGAAAGCCGGGTACCGCGATCACATCTCCGCCGGATAGATGGATTGCAGCCCCCCGCGCTCCATGCTTCACGACCAAGGCTTGGCAGCCGCAATCTAGAAGCGTGTCGATCGCGGCGTTGAGATCGCCAGTGACGCGCGGTGCAGTGATAACTGAATCAATGATCTCTAACTGCTCTGCCTGCTTGAGAACTGCGGCTTTGATCTCTTCCTCCGTACCGATGGCGACATCTACCTTGGGGAGAACCGCTCGCACTTCTTGGCCGTACTTGAGGGGGTCGTCCCATTGATAGGCTCTGAAGTCCATGTCTAGGTAGATGATCGCGCCCGCTTCTTGAGCGGTTTCCACCGCGTAGATGGTCGCTTCTCGCAAGGGCTGCTCAGCCAGGTTGGTGCCTGCGAACTCGAATGCCCCTATCTCTGCGATAGGAGCTGTGCGAACATCCTCGATAGTGAGTTGAATGTCGGCGGCATTGTCACGATAGAACACAAGCGGAAACTTATCGGGAGGCTCGATCCCCAACAATACGGCCGGGGTCCGCGTGCCTGGCTTCCGAGGTATGAATCCCGTTTCCACACCTTCCTTAGTCAAAAAGTGCAAAATAAAATCGCCGACGGGATCTTCTCCGACGGCGGTGATCAAGGCAGTTCTCAGACCCAAACGCTGGGCGCCGACGGCAATGTTGGTTGGTGACCCCCCTACAAATGCTGAGAATTTGGAGATTTCTTCGAAAGGTGCGCCGATATCGCCACTGTAGAGATCGATAGAACAGCGACCCATCGTGATGAGATCGTAGTGCTTGGTCAGCTTTCCATCTCCATGGACACGATCGGCAGTCGCGGGTCCTTAGCTTCCCAGGTCTCTTTCACCCACGTAAACTCTGGATCATCCGTATTGGCCAGCGACTGCGCACTCCCAGCTAGAAAGTTCAGGTAGTAGGTCGTGTATCCGTGGGCAGAGACCACTGGATGGTAGCCCTCCGGCACCAACACCACATCGTCCTGTTGCGCAAGAACGATTTCGTTGAGGCTCCCGTCCCCGGTGTACACGCGCTGGATTGCGAATCCCTCCGGCCGATCCTGCTTGTAAAAGTAGGTTTCTTCTAGATCGGCTTCGATCAAATCGCCCGATTCAGACACCTGGTGAACATCGTGTTTATGCGGTGGATAGGAGCTCCAATTGCCTGAGGGCGTATACACTTCCACGACTACCAGCCGATGACAGTCAAACCCGGGTGGGATCATGTCGTTGATCTGCCGGGTGGCATTGCCGCCTCCGCGAAGCTCAACGTGAACATCTTCAGGAGTAATAAGCCGGGCCGGGTGGTCCTGATCGGTATCGCACCACCCGTAGCCGAGATCAAGTCCTTCGCTGGTGGCCTCAATCTGGACTTCAGTCCGGCGAGGAAGGTAGAGCGTGTAGGGCATCCCGGCGAAGACATTGGGACGTCTCCCGATCTCTCCCCACGTATCGTCTGAGGTAGATGCGGCGCAAGTACCTCCCAACACTACGACGCCGAACTCGCTCTCTCCGGTATCAAATTCCCAAAGCTCACCGGCCGTCATCTTGCGAGCTGCGAAATGCAGAAGTTCCCAGCCGGCGCGCTCAGGCGTGATCCTGATGTACTCGCCAGAACTAGCTGTGGGTCGAACTAGAAGCTTGGATTCAGCGCTCATATTGAGTTGCCTGCATGAGTTTTACTTGTCTCGTACACCCAGCAAGGTTGAATAGGCAGTGTGAAGGCGAGCGGGCGGCTCAATCCTTACCCTTACAAGAATCTAAGATTCGCTAAACGCGAATTCTACCCTTGATTGGAGGAGTGTCTGATTCGCGGAGTGAAGGATGGGCATGGTGAATAGGGGGGCTTCTATTCTGCGGAGATCATGAGGGCTATCGATCGAGATCATCCGCGGCCCAGCCCAACCCCAGTTCTTCAAGTTTCTCGCGGGTGGGAATCCCCGTGGATACGTCCCATTCAGACATGGAGTAATACCAGTCCTTGGCTTGCTCGATATCCGCCTCGCTGATGGAAACGCCCTCAGTCTTGCCACCCACCAGCACCTTTTTCATCTTCTTGGGCAGGAAATCGGCCTCTCGACCGATGCCCTCTCTGGCATTGTAAGCACGCAGCATATTCAGTCTGCGCTCGCCAACCCGCTGAAGTTCGTCGACCGAGACATCCCAGCCTGTGATGAGCTGCACGGCTTGTGCGAGCTGCTCCATGCTGTAGAGATGCCAAGCGGGTCCGAATACGAATTGACACATGTTCACCGTATCCAGGGCCGAGTAGGAATATTGGGTCTTGAGAGCATAGTCTACTTTTTCTTCGTTGAGGACCTTCGGGTGTTGCGGCTCACTTGTCACTCCGATTTCAGCCATGCGCTCTATGTAGTGGCGCCAACCCGTGTCGTGTTCAGAAGACTGATGATCAGGTCCGAAGGGATTAACTGCGTAGATCAAGCCCATGCTTGCTTTCACGTGAGGCATATGGGCTGGAACTTCTTGCTTTTTGACGGTGACAACCAGGTCTTCGGTCCCGTTTCCGATCTGAACCGCGGCACGTGCAGAGCCCTCGCCCAATACGGCACCAAAGCCCTCCCGCCTTCCGATTTTCTCGGTCAGCTTCACCATCGCCTCAGCATTGCCGTAAGTTAACTCCAGCCCATCGGTGTCTTGCTCGGTAATCAACCCGTCTTCATAGCAGTTGAAAGCCCAGGCGATCGTTGCACCACATGAGATGGTGTCCATCCCATACATATTGCAGAGTTGGCTTGCGTGCGCCACTGCGCTCAAATCATCGATGCCGCAAAAGGTTCCGAAGGTCGAAAGAGTCTCATACTCCGGTCCGCCATAATACGGATCAGCTGTGTAGGGGCCTTCCGTGATTTCAACCACGCGCTTGCATCGCACAGTGCACGCGTAACAAGTGTGGCGATCCTTCAGTATGGTTTTGGCCATGGTCTTTCCATCCAGGGCCTCGGCCCGCTCAAAATAGCCGCTATCCCAATTGTAGGTGACCTGGCCGCCGCCCTTGTTCTGAAGATTCATAGATTGAGCGGTGCCAAGCAGCCCCAGCCCATACACGCCTGAATCTTCAAAGTTCTCCGATCCCCACTTCGCCAGATCAATGACGCCTTTTCGATCTTTCAATTCAGGACGGTTCTTCCCTCTAACCGCTACTGCCTTCAAGTTCTTGCTGCCCATGACCGCGCCCATACCCGTTCGGCCGTTGGCGCGGTTGGACATGTTTATGATTGCCGCATATCGGACCAGCTTCTCACCCGCGGGTCCGATCTGAGCGATCTCAATTTTGTCGTCTTCCAGCTCCTCACGTATTAGCACCTCTGCCTCACCCGTGATCTTCCCCCATAAGTGCTCCGCTGATCGCAACTCGGCTTCGCCGTCGTGCACCCACAGATAGGTAGGTCTTTCCGCGCGACCCTTGATGACGATCGCATCAAAACCCGCGAACTTCATCTCTGCAGGGAAGAAGCCTCCGCTTTGAGAATCACCCACTGCGTCCGTCAGTGGCGATTTTGCCACAGCGGTCATCCGGCTCTGACCCGATATGGGTGCGCCGGTCAACACACTGAGCGCCAGCACGAGCATGTTGTCCGGGCTCAGCGGATCGATGCCGGGATCTGTCCCCCGCAACAAGCAATAAAGACCAAGCGCGCTGCCGCCCATGTAGGTTCGGTAGAAAACCTCGCCGGGCTGCTCGACTTTAAGGATTCCTGCGGTCAGATCTACGTGCAGGATTCTGTTGTGATATCCGAAGGCCATTCGATTCCCCATCTATCCTTGCCGGCTGCTCGGCTGTGATTGAGCTACTTTCCGAGGGGGTGCGATTCCACTCGCCCGATATGTTCTCGGGAACATGATTGGGCATCGAGAGTTGCGCCTTCGATGATGCTATTCGAGGAATATAGCAGGGTCAAGGAGTGCTCCTGCAGTCGAAGCACTGAGCTGAAGACCAAGGTGTGCGGAGAGCTTGAACCGCTTTCTCGCCCGACGAGTTGGTTCGCGGCACTAGAACTTCTCCTGCGTGGATTATCGACTGAGCCAGTGCAGGGTGTTTCTCCATCGACCTTGCATTCCCTTCTCAACCACATTGCAGGAACTTGTCAAAGCCTACCTCTTAGCACGTCTTAACCTAATATGGGGTCAAGCGAGGCCCGCACTCGTGCTGACCGGCAGGTATTTATATCGGTTGCACGATTTGCCTGGGGAACAAAGGAGTTAACCAGGTTGGTAAGCAGGACAGTTGTCGCAGCCAAGGGCCTCGACTCCCCGACGTCTCGTTCAAAGCTCATCAATGAACGTGGTCAGGGCCTAGTGGAGTACGCCCTAAGCTTGGTCCTGGTTGGCATGGTAGCTATGGTAGCCCTCATCGCGGTGGGTCCCGCCTTACAAGAAGTCTTTTGCGATGCGACTCATATGCTTAATTCTTCTACCTCCGGCGAATGCGCCGCGCTCTTTGAAGCTCCTAAGATCAACAAAGCCAAATACAACACCGGCACGATGCAGATCGAAATCGTTGCCAAGGCACCTTATGACTGCACGGGAAACTTGACCGTTATGCCATTTGGCGCAACGATGGAGCGCGCAGGTGGCAGCGTTGTCTTCAAGACAGAGATCCCGACCGGATCCCCTCCCGCTTCGGTTACGATTGGCTCATCCTCCTGCGGTTGGACAACCGTGCCGCTGACCTGACCTATCCACGCACGCCGAGCCGCGTTAGTTATAAGATGCTCTCGATGGTCTGCCCTCGGCCTGGCACCCATCTTGCACAAATCCGATCGTTAAAAAACTCGCGCGACCAAGTTTAAGGTTCGAATCGTTGACCGGGTCGATCACACCGTGCTACATTACATCTAGCTCGATCCAACTGAACCCTTAGACTAAGACGAGAGTGGAGCCGAGGATTCTTGGGAGCTGAAGACAAGTTGGAGACACGAAACCGGTGCACAACCGGTTTTGTTCTTTAAAGGAATATTTGACGCTGCGGCGACGACCATCGCTGCTTATTGAGCACGGCTAAGCGGAGAGCACAAAATTAAATTCGTCGCCAACTTCGACCTGGGAGAGGAATTCCGGCACGGTCTCCAAAACGTATTGGGCGGGTTTGGGGGAGGCGTAGTAGGGTCGCCATGGCTTCGCTAATTGAGCGCTCGTTACGCGACCCATGCTGTCGATCCATATAGCAGCAATCGGAAAGATCACGAAGAACATGTGGATCGAACTCTGGAGTACGCTTTCGTCAGGGTGAACCAGGATCAGAGCTTCTCCCGGTGCGAGCCTCCGGCGAAACTGAAGTCCCCATAACCGGCACCACCGACTGCTGCACCAGCGCGCTCGCTGGAACATGACTTCGCCCGTCCTTCGCCTAACGATGTCCACATGTTTCATGGATGGCCGCACGGATTATAGACATTTCTGCTCCGAAAGGGCTCTCCCACCGGCTGTCCCTACTTCATGCTCACTTATGTTAAATTCATTCGGGGAGCGGGGTAGCATTGGGCCCAAAGTCTATGAAGGATAGTAGCGTGCCTTTTACCTACTCGTCACGGCGATCCCCTGTGTACGCTAGACGAGGGATCGTAGCCGCTTCTCAGCCGCTGGCTGCTCAGGCAGGCATCGATATCCTCGCCCTGGGTGGTTCCGCAGCCGATGCGGCAGTCGCGACCGCAGCTGCCTTGAATGTTACCGAACCAACCTCAACCGGCATCGGGGGGGACTGCTTCGCGCTGTATTACGATGCGGAATCGCGTGAGGTCAGCGCCCTCAACGGCAGCGGCCGGGCACCTTCCGGCTTGACCATCGAGCTTCTAGAAGACCAGGGTTTTGGGGGGGAGCTCCCGCCGTATCATGCGCATACAGTGACCGTTCCGGGTGCCTGCGCCGGATGGAGCGACTTGCTGAAACGTTTTGGACGACTGGACCTGGGGATCGCGCTTGCGCCGGCGATCAACCTGGCTGAAGAAGGATTCCCCGTATCTCCTCTTACCTCACATTTTTGGCGGCGAGGAGCTGAGCGACAGCTCGCAAACGCCACAGGCGGCGAAGAACTTACCATCGACGGGCGCGGACCCAATGCAGGGGAGATTTTTCGTAATCTTGGATTGGCTCGGACCTTTCGCACCGTGGGCAAGGGCGGCGCTCAAGCCTTCTACCAGGGCGAGATTGGGGAATCCATCGCGCGCGCGGTAGGCGATGCAGGAGGAGTGCTGTCGGAGAGCGATCTGGCCGAACATCAGAGCACTTGGGATGAAGCGATCTCGATAACCTACCGCGGGTTGAGAGTCTGGGAAGCTCCTCCCAACGGGCAGGGGTTGGTCGCCCTGCTTGCGCTGAAGATCCTGGAAGGATTTGACCTGCAGGCGCAAGATCCGTTAAGCGCTGCCCGATTGCACCTCATCATCGAAGCGCTGCGGGTTGCGTTTGCGGACGGCAATTGGTTCGTAGCAGATCCCGCATTCATCCCCGCACCGATTGAAATGCTGCTTTCAGAGGGGTATGCGGAACGGCGGCGCACTTTGATCGATAGAACTCAAGCGACCCTTTCACAGCCTGTCGGAGTTCCTGCGGCGGCTTCTGACACGGTCTATTTAAGTGTCGTTGATGGCGAGGGAAACGCCTGCTCGTTCATCAACAGCAACTATTTAGGGTTCGGTACCGGCATCGTACCGCGTGGATGGGGCTTCTCACTGCAGAATCGGGGGCATGGCTTTAGTCTGGACCGAGAACACCCGAATGCGCTCGCGCCCGGAAAGCGCCCCTACCACACCATCATCCCTGGAATGGTGACCCGCGAGGACGACTCCCTGTACGCGAGTTTCGGCGTGATGGGAGGTTTCATGCAGCCGCAGGGGCACGTTCAGGTGCTCACCGGGCTGATCGACGATGGCCTCGACCCGCAAGCCGCCCTCGACCGGCCGCGTGTCAACCTCACGGAGGCCAGACCGGGCAGTCCGGTTGCGCTGGAGGAAGGGCTGCCGGAGGATACGGTTTCGGATCTGGCAGCTATGGGACACGAGACCGAAGTGATAACTGGCCATATGCGTGCAATGTTTGGTCGCGGACAGGTGACTCTCAAGGACTCCGAATCAGGTGTGTTATGTGGGGGAAGTGATCCGCGCGCGGATGGATGTGCCATCCCACTTGCTTAACCGCGCTTCCTATCC
>JBHIBY010000065.1:0-13165 GCA_046759305.1 Anaerolineales bacterium | reverse complement strand
TCAACGATAATGACTTCGCCATTCAACCAGAGGTGCCACTGTGGTCCGCTAGGAGTTTGTACAAGGTCGTACCCGACGACCCAGTCCCCTCCGCTAATATCCAGCTCATCGCCGTCTTCCCCGTCTACTGCTCCCTCGCGCGCTAAAACCTGCGCTTCCAAAGGCGCGATGGCGGTGGATTCAGGTGTAACAGTGAAATTGACAGGGGTCAGTTGAGGCGAGAAGGTGATCTGTTGAAGTTCCGGATGTGAATCTGGCAGCCGTGGGATTTGGCCGGTAATCGAGATTATCGGTAGCGCAATCAAGACGAAAGCCGAGAGCGTTCGGCCCGCAGTCCTGGACTTATTTACGATATCCATCTTGAACATTATGTCGATCGGGTGTAGCTTGGCTGATGACAAGGATCATTACCGACGACTACGGGGCCGTCCCCTTGGCCGCGTTCCACGCCTCACAGGGTCGACCCCGAAACCCTACAATAGCAGGTCAGTGCGTTGAATTCAAGTTCGATTAAGAAGCCAAATGCGACTTGAGGAACTGCCCTGTGTACGATGATTTGTGCTTGACGATTTGTTCGGGGGTACCCTCGGCTACTAGGCGGCCGCCGCCTTCACCACCTTCGGGACCCAGGTCGATGACCCAATCCGCAACTTTGATGACATCTGGATGGTGCTCAATGATGAGCACAGTGTTGTCCTGGTCAACAAGCCTCTGCAGCACGTCGATGAGCATATGCACATCGGCGGCATGCAATCCTACCGAAGGTTCGTCAAGCACGTACATGGTGTGGCCCGGCCCCCGCTTGGAAAGCTCGCGGGAGAGCTTGACGCGCTGTGCCTCGCCACCCGAGAGAGTTGGAGCTGGTTGCCCGATCGTAATATAGCCCAGTCCCACATCCTGGAGCGTCACAATCTTGCGCATCATAGCGGGGAAGGCCTCAAAGAATTCTGCGCCTTCGGCGATAGTCATTTCCAAAACATCGGCAATCGTCTTGCCCTTGAATCGCACCTGCAGCGTTTCTCGATTGAAGCGGGCCCCATTGCAGACTTCGCAAGGTACATACACATCCGGCATAAACTGCATCTCAATCCTGAGCTGACCCTGCCCCTGGCAAGCTTCACAGCGACCGCCATGAACGTTGAACGAAAAGCGCCCTGGCTTGTATCCACGTACTTTAGATTCTGGCAGCTCGGCGAAGAGCTTCCGAATATGGTCGAACAGTCCCGTATAGGTGCCAGGGTTTGAGCGAGGAGTACGACCGATGGGGCTTTGGTCGATGTTGATCACCTTATCGACCAGATCCACCCCCTCCAACCGATCATGTGAGCCGGCCATTTGCCGCGAGCCTTGCAGCTCCCTGGCCAAAGCTTTGTAGAGCACCTCGACCATCAATGTGGACTTGCCCGATCCTGATACGCCCGTAATGCAAACGAACCTCCCCAGCGGCACATCCACGGAGAGGTCGTCCAAATTGTTTTGGCGGGCTCCGACGATCCTTAAATTTCGGCCGTTGCCCTCACGCCTGGCTTCGGGTGTTTCTATGCGTAACCTGCCCGCCAGAAACTTTCCAGTCACAGACTTCCGATTACGGGTCACCTTGTCAACCGTTCCCTGCGCCACAATTTCTCCGCCGGCTTCGCCCGCTCCCGGTCCGAGATCGATCAGCCAATCCGCGGCCCGAATGGTCGCTTCGTCGTGCTCAACGACCAGCACTGTATTACCCAAATCGCGCATGCCTTCCAGGGTGTGGATTAGGCGTTCGTTGTCTCTGGGGTGCAGTCCGATCGATGGCTCATCTAGTACGTAGAGCACGCCCATTAGGCGAGATCCAATTTGAGTGGCAAGTCGGATGCGCTGTGCCTCGCCCCCCGACAGCGTGGCTGCTGACCGATCCAGCGTCAGATACTCGAGTCCCACATCCACGAGAAAGCCGAGTCGGTCGCGGATTTCCTTTAGCACCCGTTCAGCGATCTTGAATTGGCGCGCATTCAATGGGCCGGCTTTCTTCTGCAGCTTCTTGGTCCATTCCAATGTGCGTGCCACTGGGCGCCCAGTGATGTCCACGATATTGGCGTCATCGATCGTGACGGCCAGTGCTTCGGCACGCAGCCGTCTTCCATCACACACAGGGCACGGCCGCTCAGTCATGAACTCCTGGATTTTGCTGCGGATGTATTCCGACTGGGTCTCTTGATAGCGGCGCTCCATGTTGCCCACAATGCCTTCGAAGGCCGTACTGAAAGTTGATTTTCGACCATCGCGGCTGGAGTATCGAACAGGAATTTCCTCTCCGTTCGTTCCGAATAGAATCAGGTCTAATTTCGACTTGGGGAGGTCAGCAACCTGCGCTTCAAGATCAATCTCATAGTATTCGGCGACTGCCTCGGCCATCTGCCAGTAATACCCTTGCCGATCGCGAGCTTGGTTCGGCCACTCCATGGCCACTACCGCGCCCTCTGCAAGCGAAAGCGACCGATCGGGGATGATCCGCTCCGGATCAATTTCTAGCTTGCTTCCCAGGCCCTGGCACTCAGGACATGCTCCGTGGGGCGTGTTGAACGAGAATGTGCGGGGTTCAATTTCGGCCAGCGTTGTCCCGTGTACTGGGCATGCCAGGTCTTCAGAGTAGGGGATATCATTCTTCGAACTGAGGTCGGAGACAGTAATGGTGCCCTCTCCCCACTGAAGAGTGGTTTCCACGGAGTCGGTCAGTCGCGTCCGAAACGCGTCATCGGGGTCTTCAGGGATGATCAGCCGGTCTACAACGGCCTCGATCGTATGATTCTTGTATCGATCTAGCTCAATATCCTCTTCGATCTCCCGTACCTTGCCATCAACTCGAGCACGCACGAAACCCGACCGCCTAAGCTCCTCCAATACCGCTAGATGGGTCCCCTTACGCTCGCTGACCAGCGGAGCAAGGATCAAGAGGCGGGAGCTCTCCTTGAGCCCTTCTATGGCCTCGACGATCTCCTGAGCTGACTGTTGCACAACTTCACGGCCGCAGATCGGGCAATGCGGAGTGCCGACTCGCGCATACAGCAGCCGCAGGTAGTCGTAGACCTCTGTTACGGTGCCGACCGTTGAGCGGGGGTTGTGCGAAACGCCGCGCTGATCAATTGAGACAGCAGGCGAGAGACCTTCGATGTAATCCACGTCGGGTTTATCGAGCTGGCCTAGAAATTGGCGCGCATAGGCAGAGAGCGACTCGACATAGCGGCGTTGACCCTCCGCAAAGATGGTGTCGAAGGCCAATGAGGATTTACCTGAGCCAGAAATCCCAGAAATGACGACCAATTGGTCGCGCGGGATCTTCACAGTCAGGTTCTTTAGGTTGTGTTCTCGTGCACCAACGACAGTGATCTCGTCTTGAGGCATATTTCGTACAACTGTTCTATTGAGGAACGCAATCGGAGATTATAACAGAGCGGTGAATGAGCCCGGATTTCGGGCGGTCACGATAGTGGAACCACCTGCTGTATGAGGTTAGTACGAGGATTCAACTACTGATCTTCAGAAAATGGCTGGCCGCACCATTGGCATTGGGTCTCGCCGATGGGGCTGGCGGCTTGGCACTCACCGCAGATCGGGAGCTTGGTACGCTCCTGAACGCCATCGTCCAGCTCAGAGGCCATCTTGACTACGTCGGATGGGCTAAGCTCAGAGCCTTGACCCCCAGCGGCGGAGAAACGGGCGCCGCGGGCGTCTTCGCTGACGACGTAGCCTTGTTCTCGAAGAGCGGAAGCCGTGTTCGCGCTAAAACCTGGGGTTTCTGCCTCGTCGATGGCTTTAAGCCTCGCAGCCAGGACTCCTCGCATTTCCTCCGGAACTTGCTCGAGAAGATGCTCGGGATTATCGCCCTGCTTCAGTAGATCTCTGAAATGTGCAGGCTCGCCGTCTTCGGTTTGGGCTATTTGTGCGCCCGGGTTCTCAAAATCAATAGTTTCTTGCGTCTCGCCGCGGGCAGCGCTCTCCGGAGTAGTGGGATTAGAAGCTCGCTCGGAGGTCCAGCCGCAATAGGGGCAGTTAGAGTGATCGGGCGTGGGAGCCCCGCAGCTTGGACAGGTGTGTTGATCCTGTTCCATAATGCCTCGCCTTCGATGAAGACTATCCCGCGAATAAGGCTGGCTCAATCACCAAATGGTCATTGAGTCACCCATACTTCTTCCTAAGGGTGTTCCTCTGCAACTTGGCTCAACTCGCCCAGCAGCAGATCCGAGTTTGCGGACAAGAACAGCTCAGCATAGCCTCGATTGCGCCAGCCGAATCCCAGCCCCTCGTTGCCGCGAAGGCGAAGGGTAGAGCGTACAAACTGCGCGTCCTCCGTGGGAGCCATGCGCGAGGACCTGCGCAGCAAGAGTAAGACGGGCAGCCCGTACCCTACCATCCCTGATGTGGCGACCAGGAGTAGATCGACCAATCCGAGGTTTCCTAGATTGACCAGGCCTGCCGCCAGTGCGCTCACGATCAGGACACCCGCGATCAAGATGGAGCTTAGATGCGCCAACAGCCTAGCGGTCTTCTGTTCCTCGCTGCGAGCAATTGCCCGCTCATGGCACGATTGGCATAGCGGAACTTGATAATTCGGTCTGGGATCGCCACCGAGCGCTACGATGAGCTTTCGTGGGGAAGGCCTCCGCAGACAATGCGCACATCGATCCGTAGGTAAAATGGCATTCTTCTGAGCAAGAGTCACCACATAACGGCGACCGGGCTCTGGCTCGGAAACATCCGCTGCCTCCTGATGGGGTTCAGTCGCGACCAGAGTGGGATCCGAGCTACCGTTTGCGCTTTCCTTTACGAATTCGTCCAGTTCTCCAATCCCGAAAGGCGGCGTGGTCGCTTGCTCTGCGGTTGCGGGCGATGCTTCAAGCCCAAACGGCGGAGTGGGCGCAGGTTCTGAAGGGCGTGCTTTCCCGGCGAATCCGAAAGGAGGTGTCGTGTCGGATGACACGTCAGCGTCTTCACTCTGCGCCTCTTGAACCCGCTCGGCGCTTGCCATCGACCGTACCGCTTCCAGGGTCGTCCATCGTTTTAGGATCATTTGCTTCGTTTCCGGATAATCAAACGATACCGAGCCATACATCACCCAATCGGCTGCTTCGCTCAATATGAAGGCGGAGCTGCAATTTCCACACTTTACATAATCCGGCAGGTCTTCGACGTGGACAACTGAGAGTGCATTCTCAACGCATACGGCGCAGGCGCGCTCGAGCGCGTACTCTTCGTTGACAGCTTTTAGGGGTAGATGCTCCATGACTATTGCAGGAGTGGTCAAGGCCTCACTCTCAATCTAGCACAACCCTGAATCCGGGATAACCGACCCACTTTCCTATACCCTAATCAACAGATCCAAAGGCATTCGAGCCAAATGCCTCCATCAGCATGAGCTGAATTCCCGGACGCTTTGGGAGTAGTACGGCACCACCTCCAGGAGTTCTCCAGGATTCCACCAAATCACGATCCACGCTGAAGTGGCTGATCCGAGACCGATCCGTTCCGATCTGCAATGCCGTCGGTGCGAGTGGTAACAGTTCTGTCAATTCGATATCAGTAAAAAAGGTGTTATAGAACTGATTGTAGAGTTGAGGTAATCGAGCGAGCCCATCGATGGTTAGCAATTTGGAGAATACGGCACGCACGACCTCCTGCTGTCTCCGCATCCGGTCGAAGTCGCCACCCCACTTCCGCATCCGCACATAGCAGAGCGCTTCGCCTCCATCCATACTGTAAGAACCCCCTGGTTGGTAAGTAAGAATTTCGCCACGGCATTCATCCTTGGTGAAAGCTGTGGCCTCGACCGTGATCCCTCCCAGCGTGTCAATTGCGGAGATGAAACCGTCGAAGTTCATGCGAGCCCAGCCGTCCACGGGAATTCCGAAGTTGTAGTGGATGGCTTGCTCAGCCATGTCGACTCCGCCACGGATAATCGCAGAGTTGATGCGATCCATTCGCCAGCCAGGTATGTAAACGTAGAGATCTCTTGGGATTGATATGAGGGCTGCGGTGCCCTCCGATGGGTCAATGGAAACCACCATCATGGCGTCCGTCCTAAACCCGCTCGCGTTGGGCCGTTTATCACTGCCGAGCAGCAAGATATTGACGACGTTCGGCTCGAAGGCGATCTCCGGCATCGGCGGCGGGATCTCCGTCGATGAAAGCTGGACCGGAGCAGGGAAATCACCCCAAACAGGTGTAGGTGTGGGGGAAGCGCTGGGAGTAGGGCTGACCAACGGCTCGGTATCGGAAGGTGTCTCTGTCGCGGGAGGTTCGGGCAGAAGCGTGATCGCCGGTGTGGCACTGTCTAGGGCGTTCACTGTTGCTACTACGCTTGTTTCCAATAGATTATTTGGCAAAGTAGTTTGAGGATCGGCGATAGCGAACAAGGTACAGGCTCCCACGAGGCCCGATCCAACCAAGGCTAGAACATACTTTGCAGTCCTCAGTTCAGCATCCACTCCTATACAAGAGACGATTCACCGCTTTGCTTTGATCCCGCGAATTCTAGCCGAAAGCCTCTTATCGAGCATCTCTGCGATTCGGGTGATATCAGCCTACGGGGGACAGAGCAACCAGAAGAAAAAGCCTGATCTTTCCGAACCGCCGAGATTCTTTACGAGCATCAGTCCACTTGGGAAGGGTAAAAGTGGGTTCATACAGAGCATCCCGGTCCATTCTGTCAGGTTGCTGGAAGGGAGCGGAGCGAACTGCGCTGTGAAAGTACCCTTTCCAGGTGGAAACGTACGCAGTTTGGGGCTTTGCGCAATAGGCGGTCATAGAAATGGCAGCCGCCCGCTTAAGCCGGAGGAAGAGGGGATCGCGGGCGGCTTCGAGGCCTGGACACTCTGGGGGGAAGTGTCCTCAACCATGTTAAGCGATTCACAACTTCTTCCACCTTACGAGGACCTTACAGGAGGGTACGTAGTGTCCATGGGAACTCTCAACATGTGGTCGGCACAAGGATCTCACAGTAGGGCTGTAGATCAGGCGTGCGAACTCTCAGCTTGTGATCGGCGCGATGACTTCATAGTAGGACTAAACAAGCGCCACGCGAGCTCTAAGCCTAGGTAATTCAAGATCCGAGTCTTCCGGGAAAGCCGCGCATGAAGCCAAGCCGCCCCTTGACGGTAGGTGTTTTCCTCGTTGTAATTCAAGTTCACGCCTATGATCTAATGCTGCAAGCGGCTCGAAACAACAGATGACACTCGATATCGCGCTCACGCTCTTAATCATCCTCGGCGCCCTGATCCTATTCGCTACCGAAAAGCTCAGGGTGGACGTTGTGGCCTTGCTGGTTCTAATTTCGGTCGGCGTCCTGGGATTGATTCCCGCGGATCAGCTGTTTTCCGGCTTCGCAAACTCGGCCGTAGTCACTGTGTGGGCGGTCTATATGGTTTCCGGGGGTCTCTTCAAAACCGGCGTGGCGGATGCAATGGGAAGCGGCATTTTGAAAGTTGCCGGAAACAGGGAGCCGCGCCTCATTGGCACCATTATGTTGACGGTCGGCGTCATGTCAGCATTTATGAACAATGTGGGCGCCACCGCTATGTTGCTACCTGCCGTGGTGGGTATCGCCCGCCAAACCAAAGTAGCTGTATCCAAGATGCTCATCCCGCTGGCTTTTGCCTCACTCCTGGGTGGCGCCATGACCTTGATCGGTACCCCCGCCAACATCCTGGCAGCTGGGATTCTTACCGGGGCCGGTCTCCCTTCCTTTGGCTTCTTTGAGTTCACTCCCATGGGAATTGTTGTCCTGGCCACCGGAACTGTGTACATGGTCGTAATTGGAAGGCGCCTACTACCCGTCCGTGAGGGAGCCCGTGGCAAAGAGGACGTTTACAAGATCCGGGACTATGTGACAGAAGTGCGTGTTTCTCCCGTAAGCTCTTTGATCGGAAAGACCCTGCTCCAATCCCGACTTGGCCGGGATTACGACCTGACGGTGCTTGTCCTTCAGCGGGAGGACGGAAATCAGCCTTCGCTGCATCGGGACACCGAGATCAGAATGGGAGACTTACTCGTTGTCCAGAGCTCAGCCTCGGATCTGATGGCCGCTCGTCAATCGCTGGGGCTTACGACTGAAGCGGAGCGGACGCTCGATATTGAAAGCCTTGAGCGTGGGGACATTCAGGTCATCGAGGCCACACTGGCGCCGCGCTCGCATATCGTCGGACGCAGCCTGCGTGATGTTCGCTTCCGAGATCGATATGGCTTCACCGCACTCGCCATATCCCGCCAGGGCGAGGTCATTACCGAGCAACTGCGAGACATACCGCTGCAGTTTGGAGATGCCCTGCTGCTGCAGGGTCCTGAACGCCGGGTGACGCAATTGCAGGAGGGCGAGAATTTCCTGGTCCTGGAGTCCATTGAAACGGAGCAATTCCGCCGCAATAAAGCGCCGATCGCGATCGGAGCTCTTATTCTGGCCATTGGGATGGTGATCTTTGGTGGGATGCCGATTTCATTGGCCATGGTGATCGCGGCCATGACCATGATCCTCACCGGGGCTCTGACGATCGAAGAAGCCTACGAGAGTATCGATTGGCGGACGGTATTCCTGGTCGCGGGGATGCTCCCGTTGGGTCTTGCAATGGAACTTACAGGCACAGCGGAATTCCTGGCCGACATCATGCTAGGAGTGTTCGGACCCTATGGTGCCTTGGCCACGCTAGCTGGCATATACTTGCTGGCCGCCTTGATCACCCAGCCCATGTCAAATGCGGCCGCAATCGTGCTGATCGTGCCCATTGCGCTCGACACCGCATTTGGACTGGGCGCCAACTATAAGACCTTCACCATGGCGGTTGTGATCGGAGCGGCTACAAGCTTCCTGTCGCCTGTGGGCCACAAGGCCAACGTGCTCGTGTTTGGACCGGGTGGATATAAATTTACTGATTATGCGCGGGTGGGTGCGATTCTGACGGTTGTGCTTCTCATCGTATCGATGATCTTCCTGCCGATCATCTGGCCGCTTTTCCCCGATTAGCTAGTTCAATCTGCGCCAGCAGCCAACGCCGCGGCACGTGATTGCTGCACATATTCCAGCGATTGGTCTCCATAGGACAGAATCTCACGCCGCGGGACAGGCACGTCCACCACAATTTCAGGCTCTATGCGCCGTTCGCCGTCCCTGTCACGCATGACGACGACTTTTCGCACCAAGGTTGAAACCAGCTTGCGCCGCTTCTCCATGTGCGCCCAGGCGAAGGCTTTCTTGCGGTCGTTCTCGAACCTTTCCAGAAACTGATCTGCGCCCAGCTCGTTGAACAGGTCTTCCCGCGTCTCTTCGTTCAATTCCGAGGGCGGGGTGTCCAGTAGCGCCAGCCCCTGGCCGATGTCGTCCAGGTATTCGGCTGCCCAACGCTTGAGCACTTCCGCCTGCGATCGCGCCGCGGCCGCAGCCTCGAGGTCGGCCATCTGCTTCTCGAGATCCAGCCGATTTAGCTCGATCTCCGTCAGCTGACAGTTCATGTCGTCGGTCGTGATCTCACCCCTGCCTGCTGACCCTCTAGCGCGCCGGCGCATGACAAGGCCCAGAACGCCGCTCAGGGGGCATAGCGATCGTGGCCTTGGCTGGGACCCAGAACAGGATCAGCAAGCAGGCGGTAAATGAGACCGTCGGGCCTGTGGTCAGGCCCGGCCAGCATGAGGGGATCCGCTGTCGCCGATCATCCGCTGCAGTGTTTCTCTTGGGTTTAGAACGCGTTCCTGGTCAGAGCACTGTGGGCACCGCGATCCACGGTCCGACCCCTGGAGGCTTCAAGCTGCAGATGTTGCCCGGCCAGCCGGCTCAGCTCGCACCGACCAGAGCGTGTAGCCAGAGCCGATGAAGCCGAGGCCAAAGAAAACGGCGCCCAGGGTGAAGGACAGCGCCATAAATCCTTCTAGGAAGAAACCCGGTACACCAACCACGGTGGCGAGGATCCACAGGGCCGGGACCCAGCGCGGGAGCTTCCCTGCTCGCCAGAAACCCACCGCTAGCAGGATGAGCCCCAAAGCATAGAAGGTGCCACCTAGCAGCTCGGCATCTAACCCTGCGATCGAGCCACTGGCCCCCACGAAGAAAGCGTTGCCCGTCATTGCCAATACGAAGCCGAGGAAGCCTGACCAGCCGCTCTCTTCAACTTGAAAGGCATAGATCCCGATCAAGGCGAACATGGTGGCTACGCCTGCGATGATGAAGACCCATTCGAGCGGAGAGCCGAGCTCCGGGCTTACGATGCTGGCCAGGATGTTTCCCGCCCCACCAACGATGGCAGCAATGCCGCTCCAACGAACAAGATTGGATATCGTCATTTAACTTCTCCTTATCACATCGGTATTCAAGGTCTTGAGCTTGAGAGACCGCATCATCTTTTGGCCATCAGATAGACGGCGATTCCGCGCGAGAAGACGACCTCTGATCTCCTGGCGAGCGTTTCAATGCTGAAGTGCTCACCGAAGCGCTGATTGACTTCGTCTGACCCAAGATTGTTTTCAAAACACATCAGCAGATATTGGCTGCCCGGATGGGTCAGGGGCAATATGCTTTGCATGTACGAGCCACGGTCCGCCTGGTTCATGTCATCCAGCGTGCCGACATCCAGCAGCAGGTCGTAGACGCCGCTGACCTGATGCAGGTCGGTGAGATCGTCCTCGACGAATCTCACCTGCAGGCCTGCTGCTTGCGATTTAGCGCGCGCTTGCTTAATTGCAGTGGGCGAGAAATCCACGCCGGTCACATCGAAGCCGTTCTCTGAAAGGTAGATGGCCTCGATTCCCACCCCGCAGCCGAGATCAATTGCACGGCCCGGAGCGATGCGCCCGCTTTCCACAAGTTCAACCAATTCCGGGAGGAGAGGGCCAAAGATCCACGTTCCCGGGACGAAGGGTAAGCGGTACATCAGTTCATATACCCACTTGTTCATGCCAGATGTCTAGGCCTCCTTCAGGATCGCGCAAGCTCACGCGGCTTTGTTTGCAGCCTGATGGTGTAAGTCAGCATCGCCAGCAGAATGCTAGTCCCCATGATGGGCGTGAAGATCTGCTTGAGCAATGCCTCCTGCCGGATCAACCCGGCCACAAAGCCTACTAGCCCAATGTTCATCCCCCAGAATAGGAGCTGATCCGCCCACGGCCAGAAGTGTCGCCGCTCCCCAGAGGCCTCGTAGATCAACCCGAAGAGTCCGTTGGTCATCACCCCGATGAACATGGCGTGGTCCATGGCGAAGATTAGCCAGATCGGGATGCGCATGAAGTCCGGCGGGTCGCCGTACGCCCCGCTCAGAAAGGATACGACCAGGTAGGTCATCAGCCCCACGTTGGCCGCCAGGAACAGCGCGCTGAGGGCGAACAGGCGCTGGCTGCCGGCTGCCCGCCAGGCGACGCCCGCGACGTGGGGCCGCAGGCGAACCAGGTAAATGATGACGCCAGCCACCTGCAGCGGGACGTACAACCCGATGATGATCTGGTTGTTCAGCAGCGCACCGACGGTCAGCACCAGCCCACCGAGGAAGGGCAGTGTCACCTGTGCCCATCCGGCGCGGCTGGCTGGAGACTGCGCCGAGGCGGGGTTCAAGCGCCACTCGCTGATGGCCATGCCCGCCAGGACCAGGTAGCCTACTACCATGGTGGTGGGATGGGTGACGAAGATCTCCGCTGGCAAGGACTTCAGGCCGCCCTTGAGCCAGACCCCCAGGATCACGCCCAGGACCGCGCCGATGGTCAGCGTGGTCATCGCTGCCAGCAGGCCTAGGTGCGGCGTGCTGAGTCGAACCCGCCGGCTCTGGGCGGCCACCCAGATGAAGAAGCCGGCGATGGCCAGCAGCGTCAGGATGCCGCCGACCAGCCGCGCCGTCAGGTTCCCGCTGTAGAAGGCGCCGACGTACAGGGCGATGGACAGGATGGCGCCGTAGCTCAACCAGCGCGGCGACCAGGCCCGCCAGCCCATGAGCGTCCCCCTCTCGGAAAGGAGCCACAGGCAGGCGGCGAAGAAGCCCAACGTGATCCACCCGAGGGTGCCGGCGTGGACGTGGGTCAGCAGGGTGCTGCGGTCGAATTCGACCAGGTCCAGGCCGTTCAGGATGCCAACCACGACGGTGACCAGGAAGATGGCCATCGCCGCCTGCAGGAGGATTTTGACGCTCCCCTCGAGGTCTATCCTTCGTTCTCTCATTGCCTCACTTCCTATGGGCTCCTGCTCAGGATGCCAGCCCTCTGCGAGCCAGCAGTTGGCCCACCAAGGCCACGGCGGCTATCGAGAACATTCCGAGATTATCGAAGCCAAGCTCTCCTCCTACACTCCAGTTGATGCCGACCGCAGTGGGAGCAGCCACGAACACCCACATAGCGTTCCAAGCCCATCGTGATCCGCGACGGGAGCCCTCTAGCGCGACGATGAAGGCCATCAAACTGAGGGCTGTCGTCCAGATCGCCACCTGCCGGGCATTGCGGGCAACATGGTCGGCGACTGCCGGGTTGGCTTGCGCGAAGTCCGTCGAGGGCACCTCAGCGATCTGCTCGATGTATGAGACGCTCATGCTGGGTCCAACGAACAGCCAGGTCACGCCGTTGAGGGCCAGCAGGGCGCTCACCACGAGCAGAATGCGCCAGCCCCACTTTGAAGTTCTCAATTGCCCGTTCTGTCTAGGGATGCTCATCTCTTAGTTCCTCCTTGTGTAAAAGTCCAAGCAGCTAGCCTGTCAATACTACAGTAGCTGTATTTGGCGGCTTAACGGTCAGAGTAACCCGCGAGTGCGGGGCATTACGCACAACCACGAATTAGCGAGTAGTAGCTCTCGTCGGGTTCACGCCGGTGTTAGGCGGGGCTCTCTCTATCAAAGAAGTGGTTTATCCTTCACTAAAAGGCTTCATCAAGCGGCTGCACGGATGTTCTGGCTCGGCGTCGTTCACGTCGTCATCCTCCTGACGAAGCGCTTCGCCTGAGCGTCTTTGCCTTCCGGCGTTGCATCCAGAGCCCCATCCGGTCTCCAAACGTCCCCGGTTCGGGAACGACGCCGACTTGTCGGCCGACTCCCAGCATGTCGAAGATGACCGTGTACTCCGAAAGAAGACCGTCTTGGAACGCCCAGATATCGATACCTTCAAGTTGAATCTGTCCGTTTGTCGGCTCAAAGCCCGGTGGGTCAAGGCGACTTGTCATGGTTCCTGACATCCGCCACCAACC
>JBHIBY010000064.1:0-13258 GCA_046759305.1 Anaerolineales bacterium | reverse complement strand
AACGCCGTAGCGATCGGCTTGACGCCAGACGGTCTCGGATTGCGGCTCAACGCCTTGGACCGCGTCAAAAACAACAATGCCGCCGTCCAGCACTCGCAACGAACGCTGCACCTCGGCCGTGAAATCGATATGGCCCGGGGTGTCGATGATATTGATTACATGATTGCGCCACTCAGCGGTGACCGCGGCGGAAACAATCGTTATGCCACGTTCTCGCTCCTGGTCCATCCAGTCGGTGACCGTGGTGCCGTCGTCAACCGACCCAATCCGATGGGTCTTGCCGGTATAGAACAGCACCCGCTCGGTAGTGGTGGTTTTACCTGCATCAATGTGGGCGATGATTCCAATATTGCGGTATCGCTTTAGCGGAACTTCACGCATCTCAATTCACCAACGATAATGAGCGAAGGCTCTGTTCGCCTCCGCCATTCTGTGGGTGTCCTCTTTCTTCTTTATTGCCGGCCCGGTGCCATTGGCTGCGTCTAAAAGCTCGTTGGCGAGCTTCTCCGCCATGGTCTTACCTTGACGGCTGCGTGCCGCTGCGAGCAGCCAGCGCATCGCCAGTGAGGTACGGCGCGCGGGCATAACTTCAATCGGTACCTGATAGGTCGCCCCACCCACTCGGCGCGGTTTGACCTCGAGCCGGGGGGAGATGTTGCTGATCGCTTGCTCAAACATCTCGACCGGGTCCCGGTTGGATCGTTCGCCCATCAGATCAAACGCCTGATATACGACCCGCGTAGCGGTGCTCTTCTTCCCCTTCGACATGAGGCGATTGATCAACCCCGAGACGAGCGGATTGTTATAGCGTATGTCGCCTTCGATCTTTCGCTTTTCTGGCCTTGTCCTTCGCATTGTGTTACTCCGCCTGACGCCCTAGCGTCTCGATCCGCATCTCGCTTCTCATCTCGCTTCTCATCTCGCTTCGCATCTCACTTCTCATCTCGCTTCTCATCTCGCTTCACATCTCGCTTCGCATCTCGCTTCACATCTCGCTTCGCATCTCACTTCGCATCTCGCTTCGCTCTACAGACAAGCATCGGTCGCCGCGCGCACGGCGACCGAGCAACTGGTCAATTCGATCCGATTAATCTCGTGGGCGTTTGCCGCCGTATTTCGAGCGGCCTTGCTTGCGCCCTTCTACCCCAGTGGTATCCATTGTGCCGCGCACGATGTGATAGCGCACACCTGGCAGGTCCTTCACCCGGCCCCCGCGAACAAGTACCACTGAGTGCTCCTGCAGCGAATGCCCCTCACCAGGGATATATGCTGTGACTTCCAGTCCATTTGTGAGCCGCACACGCGCGACCTTTCGAAGAGCCGAGTTTGGTTTCTTCGGAGTTTGAGTCCGCACTTGCGTGCAGACACCGCGCTTCTGCGGGGCGCCTTTGGGTTGCGTCTCCCGCCGCTGCTTCATGGAGTTGAAGGTGTATTGCAGCGCCGGAGCTTTAGTCTTAGCTTTCTTACTTCTGCGCCCCTTGCGCACCAACTGATTGATTGTTGGCAAGTACTTACCCCTCCACACAAATCACCGGGGCAATTGCCCCGGGAGCTTGTCCCTCCTCACGAGGAGGCTGGTCAAGTATTCAATTCAGGCCGCGCTAACCTGGCCCGAGTAACCCAGATAGTCGGAGTGGGATTTTACCAAAGGGCCAAATGGGCGTCAAGCAACATATTCGGCTGCATTACTGGGGGCTTTCGATTTGAATTATGTAAACCATTGTCACGATTCTACCTATCCGGAAAACAAAAAGAGCAGTCGTTGGAACTGCACGACCGCTCCTTATAGATGAAATTCTCGCCTCTATCGTTTGGGATCGAGATCCAACAGCCCCAGACCTAACCTCGGTGGCCGCGCCCGGTCGTCCTGCTTACCAAACCGGATCACCTCTCCCCCATCGTCGATCGCCTCAACCGAGAGACCGAGGCTCTGCAGTTCCTTCACAAGCACCCGGAAGGAAGCTGGAATTCCTGGCTCCTCAACCGATTCACCCTTGACGATCGCCTCGTAGGTTTTGACCCTACCTTGGACATCGTCCGACTTAACCGTCAGCATCTCTTGGAGCGTATGTGCCGCGCCGTAGGCTTCGAGCGCCCACACTTCCATTTCACCGAAGCGCTGGCCACCAAACTGTGCCTTACCACCGAGCGGCTGTTGAGTCACCAGGGAGTAAGGCCCGGTGGATCGCGCATGCACTTTGTCTTCAACCAGATGGTGAAGTTTCATCATCATCACCACTCCAACCGTAACCGGTTGGTGATAGGCCTCACCGGTCTTCCCATCGAATAGGATCTGTTTTCCGAGTGTTGGTGCCGGCTGGCCTTTGTCGATCATGAGCCGCGCGGCCTTCTTGACCACTTGCTCTGGAGTAGCCTTGTCTCGAACCTTTCGACCTTTGGATTCGATCCACAGCCGCAGACAAGCTTCGATTGCCGCCTCATCCAGGGGCTCTCGGTCCTCGACTGGAAGCTCCGAATCTTCGAAGACCAGGGTTTTCTCAGGATTGAACCCCTTCTCCCTCAACCATTCAGTCAGCGCAGCCCGGCGCGCATACACGCGATCGGTGACGATGAGTTCGACATCATAGCCCTTCTTCTCCATCCACGATTCGAGATATAGCCGCCGGACTTCCTCGTCGTCTTCAAATGCATCTTCGTCGTAGTAGCCTTGCTCCTTGACCCAATCCCAGGCCCACTCACCAACTTCTTTCCATGCCCTGTCAATCATCCAGGCTCTGGCCAGTTCGGCTTCAATCTCTTCCTCGTCAGCCCCATCGAAGACGGGAGTGATCGCGCGGAAGCCCAGGCGGTCAGCTGCCCAACCGAGGTGCGTCTCAAGGATCTGGCCGATGTTCATCCGTCCCGGCACCCCAAGCGGATTGAGTATTAGATCGACGGGGGTGCCGTCTTCGAGGAATGGCATGTCTTCCACAGGAACAACTTTGGAGATCACTCCCTTGTTCCCATGCCGTCCAGCCATCTTGTCTCCTTCAGTGGCTTTTCGCTTCTGAGCTACCGAGACACGCACCATCTTTTCAACGCCGGGCGGCAGATCGCGGTGTTCTTCTCGGGTGAAGACATTTACATCTACCACCTTGCCACGCTCACCGTGCGGCATGCGTAGCGAAGTGTCCTTCACCTCACGTGCCTTTTCACCGAAAATGGCTCTCAGCAGCTTCTCTTCCGGAGTGAGTTCCTTCTCACCTTTCGGAGTGATCTTTCCTACCAAGATATCGTTTGGTCCGACTTCCGCACCGATGCGGACGATGCCATCCTCATTGAGATCGCGCAGCGCCTCGTCACCGACATTTGGAATATCGTAGGTGATTTCCTCTGGGCCTAATTTCGTATCACGCGCCTCAACCTCATGCTTCTCGATGTGAACAGAGGTATAGCGATCCTCCTGAACCAGTCTCTCGGAAATGAGGATCGCGTCTTCGAAGTCTCCTCCCTCCCAGGACAGGAAGGCGGTCAACACATTCTGGCCTAGCGCTAATTCTCCGTTCTCGGTGGAAGTCGAGTCGGCGATGACATCTCCAGCCTGTATGCGCTGGCCCTTGATCACAGTCGGTCGCTGATCGATGGAAGTGCTCTGGTTGGAGCGATTGAACTTGCGCATCTGGTAGCTATGCGAGCCGTTCCTTGAGCGGACGACCACGGTATTGCCTGTGACCGATTCAACCTGTCCGGATTCCTGCGCAACAATCACCTGGCCCGAATCGAAAGCTGCTTGTCGTTCCATTCCCGTCGAAACAATAGGAACCTCCGGCTGAATGAGAGGCACTGCCTGGGTTTGCATGTTGGAGCCCATCAAGGCTCGGTTGGCATCGTCGTGTTCCAGGAACGGGATCAACGAGGCGCTGACGCCGACAATTTGCCTTGGCGCCACGTCCATAAAATCAATCCCTTCGGGGGTCGCAAAGAAGAAGTCACCGTGATTACGGCACGAGGCACGCGGATTGGCAAATTCAGAAACCTCCGTCAGGGGTGTGTTGGCCTGCGCGATGACGTACTTATCCTCTTCGTCGGCGGATAGGAATACTGCCTGATCGGAGACGAATGGCACTACCTCGACCCTTCCCTTCCTACGTCCAATCGTGGCAGCCAGCGATTCAGTGATTTCCTCACCATCTTTGGCGATCACTTTATTGCCACTCACGGTCATCAAGTCTCCCCGCAAGTGCTTTCCGACCAAACGCCTATCTTTTGTGCCCAGCTCCTTCAAAACCTTTCGGTACGGAGTTTCGATAAACCCGAAACGGTTTACTCGCGCATAGCACGCTAAGCGCCCGATCAATCCAATGTTTGGTCCTTCTGGGGTTTCGATGGGACATATACGCCCGTAGTGAGAGTGGTGAACGTCGCGCACATCGAAGCCGGCCCGCTCTCGCCGCAAACCGCCCGGACCGAGAGCAGAAAGGGTCCGCTTGTGGCGGAGCTCGGCAAGTGGATTGGTCTGATCCATGAATTGCGAGAGTTGACTCGATCCGAAGAATTCTCGAATGGCAGCAACCACAGGCCGGATGTTGATCAAAGAAACCGGTGAGATCTGCTCCTGATCGCGGATCGACATCCTCTCCAGAATGACCCGCTCCATGCGACGCAGCCCAACTCTCAGCTTCCCCTGGATCAATTCGCCGACGGTCTTTACGCGACGGTTACCCAGATGATCAATGTCGTCCGGCTCAATCACACCATTGTTTATATTAATCATGCGCTCGATGATGCGCACGATATCCCATGACGTAACTTGTCGATGATCCTCCGAGATTTTCCTTTCGAGTTCAAGTTTTCCATTCAACTTGTAGCGACCTACTCGTTCCAGGTCGTATCGTCTCGGCTCGATAAGCTGATCAGTCAAGTACTCTCGGGCGTTATCCAATGTGGGAGGATCGCCCGGCCGCATCCTTCGATAGAACTCAACTAGGGACTCTTCCGCCAACGTCCGCCCATTCGTGAGGTCCCATTCGGGTTCCTGACGGATTGTGGTCTGGATGTATTGGTGATCTGGATTGACGTCGGCCTTGGCAAACAACTTCAGGAGCTCTTCATCTGAGCCTTCCTTCAGTGCCGGCTTTTCCAGGCCATCATCAATTGCAGCCAGGGCCCGCATGAGGATCGTCACCGGGATAGTTCGCTTACGATTAAATTTCAGCGTCAGATAGTCGCTCTTGCGGGTCTCGAATTCCATCCACGCCCCGCGATCGGGGATCAGCTTTGCGGCAGCCAGGCTTCTCCCGGTAGCTCGATCCGCAGGTGCTTCGAAATAAACTCCGGGCGATCGAATGAGCTGGGATACAACAACCCGTTCGGTCCCATTAATTACGAAGGTGCCCTTCTCCGTCATGATGGGAAAATCGCCCATGAATATGTCTTGCTTTATAGGCTCCGGGACTTCCGGCCCCGCCAACAGCACCGATACGTAGAGCGGTGCGGCGTAAGTCAGATCGCGTTCGACACATTCTTCAATATCATGCTTGGGATCTTCAAACCAATATTCCAACCCAAACTGCTTGGCTTCAGGAGTGTTCCCAGGCAGATAGAGCTTCATCGTGCCGTTGTATGATTCAATCGGCGAGACCTCGTCGAATAGCTCCGCAAGACCCTCCTCCTTAAGCCACGTAAATGAATCCAACTGCACTTCGATCAGTGTGGGCAGTGAATAACTGTGGGGAATACGCGAATAGAACTTACGGCCCTTATTAGCCATACGGCTCCCTTCCTACGGAAAGAGTTTCAAGTTTGGAGATGCTAAAAGAAAGTGATGACCTTACCCTGCTAGGGTCATGCTTGGACCCGATCCCCTTGAGGCGCGAGTCATAGGACTCGGGTTAATATGGACGACCTATCAGGTTACCATAATTTCCATTGCTTAGCAACCAAGATCCAGAGAATTCACGGCGCAACCCCTAGTGGCTATGCGCAATTACCATTGGGATCTTGGGTTTCCTGGATTAGCTGGCTCATCCCTCACCCACCTGCGTAAAGCATCTTATAGATCTCATGCACCTCATAGATCACTTGAATGTAGCGATGAGTCTCAGCAAAACGAATCACCTCAAGAAATAGGTCGGGATCGTCTGGAGCCAACTCCTTCCAGGCGATCGAATTTCCCGGCCCTCCGTTGTAGGCCGCGAGGGCTGCAAAAAGATCACCTTCAAAACGATCGCGCTGGGTGTCCAAGTAGTGAGTCCCAAATCGGACACTCACGATAGGTCGATGGAGATCGCTCGTCTCATAATCTGGAGGCCATCCGAGCTGGCCGGCGATCGACTCGCCTGTGCTCGGAATGACTTGCATGAGCCCGCGCGCGGCAGCCAATGAAGTTGCAAATCCTTCGAATAGGCTTTCCTGCCGTACGACTGAAAGGAGGAACAACCCGTCAAAACCGTGTCGAGCCGCCTCGGGAAGGATAAGGTCTCCGAAGTATGGTCCGAATCGGATACGGTTGAAGTATATAGGCGCTCCGATTGTGGCTGCGTCGTCCATTCCCGCGTGATTAAGGATTTGGCGGGAGGCGATAATAGCCTCTCGATAGAGCCCCAGATCTAGAAGCGTATGCATCAATCGATAAGTGTTCTCAGGATCGTTGACCAGCGAACTCCGGAGCGCACTCAGCTCTGCACGCGCTTCCTCCCACATCCCTAGATTCCAAAGCTCTAAACCCCGTACAAGCCTCGAATCCGAGGCTAGCAACGGCCCCAGCTCATGCATAGGCTCTTCGCCTTCAAATAAGAATATTTCCCTCATCCACTCTTCTGCCGCGCGCTGTTCGGCCTCAACATCCGTCGAAAAGCCGAACACCCGTGAATCCTCGAAGGGAGGCGCACCCTCGAGCAAATGCTCCGCGCGCAACGAGTAGTAGCCAGTGGGATCGGCGTCCTTCGCGACTGCCCATGCCGCCCGAGTTCCCTCGACATCATTAGTGGCCATGCGCGCCTTCCCAATCCAGAGGTAGGCGCGAGCTGTCTGCGCAGTCGTGGCCGCTAGATCAAGCGATCGCTCGAAGGCGCTTTCTGCACCTGTGAAGTCCCCAAGCCGATAGCGCACGATACCTGCCTTAAAAGCACCATCTGGAGCAAGCGGATTACCCGGATACTCGTCGGCAAGTCGTAGCCAGATGTCTGCGGCTCGAACTAGATCATTGCTTCTCTCAGCCGTGCGACCTGCCGTGAATAGCGCGTCAGCTGCAACTCCCGATTGCGGCCGACCCTCTGCGATCCTCAGATACGTATCTACCGCAGATGAATAGCGATCCAACCAAGCCCATTCGGTCCTAGCCTTTGCAAGCATCGCCTCTGGCCAGATCGAGTCGGCTGGATAATTCAAAGTAACTGCCTCCAGATCCTGTAACGCCTGCGCCGGGAAACCTAGTTCGAGCTGGCTCAAACCCCGGTAATAGTGGGCGTCAGCTGACGGGTTGGTTGCGAGGATTCGATCAAATGCAGCCACTGCAGGCTCATAAGCCCCGGCGTAGTAATCGACCAGTCCACGCTGGAAATCGTCGACCGGGACCCCGTCCTGCACTAGCCGGATCAAACCCACGTAGGTATCGAAGGCTGAAGGATAGTTATTGAACGAGTCCAGGAAGCGGTCGTACATGCCCTCCAAATCACCCTGCAACTCCAAGGCTTCACCTACAAGCAGGTTCATTGAAGCGCGGATGGCACCATCAGCGCTCAGCTCGTATATTCGATCAAACTGCTCGATCGCCTTTGTGTGCTCACCCGCTTCCAATAAGGCTCGTCCAAGTTTGATTCTCACTCCCACTGAATTTGCTTGCCCGGGTGAAAGCAATGCGGTTTCGTAGTGTGGAATAGCATCGAGCGGTCGAGAGACCTGACGCAGTACGTCCCCTAACCACTCGTGAACGTAGAGGTCAATAACGCCGGGTCGCTGCACCAGGTAAGCCTCGTAATCGACGACCGCATCCGCTGGGTCTCCCAGCAAGCTATTGGTTTCCGCCCGCAGGATGAGTGCGGAGGGGGCACGTGGATGTTCCGGGTGCGATGCCAGGAATTCCGAAAAGATGACCCTGGCCTCCGCCAATTGGTCGCCTCTGAACAATGCTTCGCCTAGGCCGAAAAGCGCCTCTCCGACAACGGCTGGATCATCGCTTGCCGCGATCACGCGTTCGTATTCGCTCTCTGCCAAATCCCAATCGCCATTTGCCAGTGCCGATCGCGCGGCATCATTGCGAAGTGCGGGGGCTGGTGTCGGCCATGGAGTTGAGGTCAGAGTTGGAGAAGGAGTGGAGGTCAGTGCCGGCGCTGCGGTGGGCTCAGCGCCAAACGGGAGATTACAAGCCAGAGCAGAAAGGAGCAGGCCGGCCAGAACTCCGAGTACGGCTCTCTGCATGGGCGGCAATCATAAGTGACGGAAATCCCCCTGTCAACGCGCCTCGCTTTGCGAAATATAAATCCTTGCCTCCCCCTACTCCCCGTGCTAAACTCCTGCCGCGCCTCACGGAGCGCTCTCCGGCGAGAGCGCCTTTTTTCTGTATTGTGGGTACCAAACAAGTTGTCCTAACCGGCTCTGTAGCCTACGACTACCTGATGCACTTCCCGGGTAGGTTCCGGGAACACATACTGCCCGATCATCTGGATTCGCTCAGCCTGTCGTTCCTGGTGGACTCACTTGAGCGTAGGCCGGGAGGGATTGCCACCAATATCGCCTATTCAATGGCACTGCTCGGAGAGCGACCTAGAGTGATGGCGACCGTTGGAGATGATTTTGAGGACTATCGTCAAGCGCTCGAAGCAATTGGTGTCGTCACCGATGATGTCCGGGTCATCCCGGGGTTGCTGACCGCCTCATTCTTTGTCACAACGGACGAAACCGACGCCCAAATTGCCAGCTTTTACACCGGGGCAATGGCGCATGCGACTGAATTGAGTTTTTCCGATTTAGACTCACCACCGGATCTGGTGTTGATCTCACCTAACGATCCTGATGCGATGACCGGGTATGCAGCTGAATGTGCGGAGCTTGGAATCCCGTATTTCTACGATCCGAGTCAGCAGATTCTGAGACTAGACGCTGAGGCCCTCGAGTCCGGCATTCGAGGTTGTGAAGCGTTGTTTGCCAATGACTATGAGTTGGCACTCATCGAAGACAAGACTTCATTTTCCATAGACGACATCACAAAGTTGACCAGTTTCACCGTTATCACCCGCGGCGACGCGGGATCCGACCTTTACACAAAGGAAGGTCGACAACGTATTCCGATTGCTTCTCCTCGCGAAACCGCTGAACCGACCGGCGTTGGCGACTCTTATCGAGCGGGATTCTTAAAAGGCTACCTGCACGAACTACCTTTAGATTGTTGCTGCATGATGGGCGCGTTGACCGCAACCTACTCGCTCGAGCACCTTGGGCCGCAAAGCCATCACTTTGAGCTTGAGGAGTTCGTTGCCCGCTTTCAATCTGAGTTCGATTCAAAGTGCGATCTCGAGCAACTTCTCCAATAACGAACGCTACGATTCTTCCGATACTAGAAGCGGATCGATCGTGGTGCGCGTATGCGCTGGCAGATCTATCGGCACCCTGGAGTGAACACGCAACGTGGACTGTGCATGGCAGCAGTCTGCTTCTTGTATATCGTGGGTTATCCTCGCCGATACTCTTTGGCGCAGGAGAGCCCAACGAGCTGCGCGGTCTTTTCAAGGAACTTCCACCGGGAAGGTATTGGTACACGCTGCGGCCGACAGATTTCTGGCTGCTGCAGGATCGTGTCGATGAGTTTTCGCGCACTCCTATGTGGCGAATGCGGCTCACTGAAGACTCTTACGCCAACTGGACCGGCGATCTGACCAGACTTGGCATAGAAGATCTCGAGTCGATCGACCGACTATATGCTGCACACTCTGATCGGCCGGACGCTTACAGCCCAGATCAGGTCGAACATGGTGTTTACTACGGCATCTATTCCAATGAAACATTGCGCACCGTGGCAGGCACTCACGTCGTCGACCGGCAACAGGGCGTGGCGGCGGTGGGTAATGTATTTACCGCGCCCGAACATCGGCGCCGCGGCTACGGGATCAAGGCTACTGCCGCGGTCGTTGAGCACCTGGTTGAGCTTGGGATTGAAACGATCGTCCTGAATGTTGAAATGGCCAATCAACCGGCCATCGAGATGTATCGAAACCTGGGCTTCATGCCCTACTGTGGGTTCTACGAGGGAATTGCCGTGCTTACTTAGCACGGGGAGGAAAATTATCAATGACAGAAGATTACGATGTAAAGGATCTGGATTTAGCCGAGGGTGGACGGCGGCGAATTGCATGGGCAAATCAAGAGATGCCCGTGCTAGCACATATCCGTGAACGATTCACGAACGAGCACCCGCTAGAGGGACTGCGAGCGTCCGCCTGTCTTCATATTACAAGTGAGACGGCTAATCTGATGCGTACCTTGCAAACTGGTGGCGCCGAAGTCGTACTTTGCGCTTCGAACCCCCTGTCGACGCAGGATGATGTCGCGGCTTCTTTGGTGATGCACGATGAGATCCCCGTCTTCGGAATCAAAGGTGAGGACCGAGAGACCTACTATCAACATATTCTCTCAGCTCTCGATCACAAGCCGAAGGCGACCATGGATGACGGTGCAGATTTGGTGAGTTCACTCCACACCGATCGCCCGGAACAGCTCGAAGATCTGATTGGCGGTACAGAGGAAACCACGACTGGCGTCATTCGCCTGCGCGCTATGGCCAACGATGGGAAGTTGGCCTACCCCATAATCGCGGTCAATGACGCCATGACTAAACACTTCTTCGACAATCGTTATGGGACCGGCCAATCTACGATTGATGGCATCGTTCGCGCTACCAATATCTTGCTTGCTGGAAAGACCTTCGTCGTAGCCGGTTACGGCTGGTGCGGGCGTGGCCTCGCGATGCGAGCAAAGGGACTCGGAGCGAATGTTATTGTGACAGAGGTCGATCCAATGCCAGCGCTAGAGGCGGTCATGGATGGCTTCCGCGTCATGCCCATGCAGGAAGCTGCTCCTCAGGCAGATATCTTTTGTACGGTAACAGGCGATGTTCACGTGATTGACAGACATCATTTCGAGGTCATGAAGGATGGAGCGATCATCGCAAACTCAGGCCACTTCAATGTAGAGGTCAATATTGAAGCGCTGGAGGAGATGGCAACGGAACGCCGAAAGGCGCGTGAGTATGTAGATCAGTATGTACTCGATGATGGCCGTAAGCTAAATCTGCTCGGCGAGGGTCGACTAATTAATCTCGCAGCAGCGGAGGGACATCCCGCCAGCGTGATGGATCTCTCTTTCGCCAATCAGGCGCTTTCGCTCGAATACTTGATGCAGCATCGAGAAGAACTGGAGAATCAGGTCTACACAATCCCAGAATCTATCGACCGCGAGATCGCGCGATTGAAACTTGAGTCCATGGGGATCGAGATCGATACTCTCACCGAACAGCAGGCCAAGTATCTCTCATCATGGGAAGAGGGGACTTAGCTTCTAGACCGACTAAATTTGAAATCGGTCTCAAGATCGTTAGGAGACGGCCCTCCTTCCATCTTGTGGCCTTAATTTGATTGTGTGGTGCGGTTGAGGCGACTACGGTGCGCTAGCGACCTCAATCAACACGAAGACCGGATCACCGAAAAAAGCTCCATCGGGTGATTGAGCCTGCCAGCTTGCTAGCTGACTGCCGGCTACTTCTGGAGCTGTAATCTGGATCGACCAAACTCCGGTTTCGCCCGATCGCGCCGGGTAGAGCGCCAACTCACCCGGCGCTTCTATGAGCCCCTTATCGATTCGGACAAGCCGATACCCGGCGCTCCAGTCGCAGCTCCCGCTATTGAGCACACCCCATTGCTTATCCAAGACCTCACCAGGCGCTGCTGAATATCCGTCAGGTATCGTGAGATCCTCAACAAAGCGGGCATCGTTGATACAGACTTCGTTCACTGGCGCCGAAATTGAAGGTTCAGGCGTCGCGGTACTCAACTGCACCGAAGAAAGGTCCGCAGTTTCTGTTATGTCAGAGTCCTGATCAGGGGAGCAAGCAGTAAGTGCGGCTATCAGAAACCCGAGCAAGAGCACACTTCTTCTCTGAACCCAAATCTGCTGCTGGAAGCGAGCTACCATAGACCTGGCACCAGACGATATCTTATCTGTTGCACGTAGTTCCGATATCCGGCTAGATCGGCCAAAAGCAGTTCATCCTCCAATTTGGTTCTTACTATTAGCAGGATGCAGATCGAGAGCGCGGGGATCATCGCCCAAAAGGAGCCCAACATGAGCGGCGAAGCCAGATTTGACAAGGCTCCTCCCGCATATCCTGGATGGCGAATCCATCGATATGGGCCCTTATCAACAACCGCTTGGTCGCGCTCACGCTGAATACGCACCACCGCAGAAAAAAACGATTGGAAGCCACCGCCCACGTCGCTAGCACATACCCGGCGACCACCGAGAGAGCCCCAGTGATCACAAGCCAGGCTGGGATGGCAGGTGTCCACCCAAACCGGTGATTAAATCCCGCGGTCACTAGCATCAGGATTGGCCCGACTCCCCCAATATAGGCCACAATCGGTCTATCCCAGCTTGCGACACCCTCCACCTCGGAGAATCGACTTCGTTCCGCAAGCAGGCCGGGGTGTCTACGCCAGGCGATTAATCGGCTGATGAGGATGACTGCTACAAGCAGGCCGATAAAAAGCCAGCCCATCAGCCAGGAAATAGTGTCGGCCGCGAGAAAGAGCAACGCGGGCATCAACAGCAGATAGACCGCCATACCGACAATTCCCCGCCAGCTTATCGATGGACTTGTCTCACTGACTTGCATACGAATCCTCTGCCCACATTCTGGCACAAGATTTTATTCAACGGTACTCAATGAAGACGGGACCGCGGCTACCGTCCGCGGTCCCGTTCGAGGGTATGAACCTGCAATCTCCTGGGGGTCTGTCCGGAGATGAGGGTCATTCGCACTATGCAGAAACCTCCTGTTGCGCACGCCCATTTGTCTCAGCAGCCTTTGACTTCTTTTTTGCAGCTCCGGGCTCCTCTGAACTATCCATGGATTCTTGTTTGGCCGCGCTTTCCTCGTGTGCGATCGAAGAGTCGCTAGGTTCATCTTCTAGTTCCCCGCCTGCCTCAGCACGAATCCTGTGGTCAAGCTCGTCTAATATGTCGGGGTGCTCGCGCAGGAACTCCTTCGTGTTTTCACGCCCCTGGCCCAGTCGGTCTTCCTTGTACGAGTAGAACGAGCCGCGCTTGT
>JBHIBY010000063.1:0-13461 GCA_046759305.1 Anaerolineales bacterium | reverse complement strand
AGGAGTGAAGAATGGCAGCCGAACGAATGTCTGGAACGGTGAAGTGGTTCAGCCGAGTGAAAGGCTATGGCTTCATCGCACCTGACGGTGAAGAGCGCGAGATCTTTGTACATTTCTCAGGCATCGAAGGCGAGGGATACCGCAACTTGGAGAAGGGCGAAAAGGTCTCCTTCGTTGTCGAAGACACCGACAAGGGTCCCCAGGCAGTAAATGTACGCGCAGAGGGCTTTGATGTGACCTCCTGGACGGCTGAACCCACGGATGATCCGGCTGGGGGCGAAACCTCGTGGAGAGCAGAGGAAGAGGACGAAGCTACTAGATCAGTGGAAGACGCATTTGATGAACCCGGGGTCGAAGATTTCGAGTCTGAAGAGGAGAGCTTCGATGAGCCCGGACAGGAACCGGTCGAAGATTTCGAGGCTGAGGCAGAAGTGGCCGATGAACCCGTAGAAGAGGCTGAAGCTTCTGTGCCTGAAGCAGAGACTTCCGATGAAGTCGAAGAGGAAGAGCCTGAAGCTTCTGAAGAACCTGAGGCGGAAATCACTGAGTCGGAGGAAGAATCCTCTGAGGAGCTCGAGCAGGAGGGCACCGAACCTCCAGATCTCGTGGCCTAAAACTCGGATACCCATTGATATATCGGTTTGAAGCCCGGCCAACGGCCGGGCTTTCCTTTTATTTCTATCTATATCGCCAACATCGAGTTCGAACGCGGCCACCTTTGCTACCGACGGGGTTCCTCTGAAAGCGCCTGGCGCATCCGCTCTGCTAAAATACGCGCGTGGGAACGCTCTTCTTAGTCTCGACGCCCATCGGTAATTTGGAAGATGTCACGCTCCGAGCGCTGCGCGTGCTGAGTGAAGTAGATGTCATCGCCGCGGAAGACACGCGCCATACTAAGAAGCTGCTGAATCGCTACGAAATCCAGACGCCCTTGCTCAGCTACCATGACCACAACGAAGCGGCACGTTTGCAGGTAATGCTGGATCACCTCTTGCGCGGTTCGGTTGCACTGGTATCAGATGCAGGAACGCCGCTGGTATCGGATCCAGGCTTCAAATTGGTTCGCGCTGCCGCAGCGGCGGGTCACGAAGTCAGTCCCATCCCGGGGCCCTCCGCGCCTATGGCGGCACTCGTCGCTTCTGGGTTGCCCACAGATGCTTTTGTGTTCCTGGGTTGGCTCCCACGCAAAGCAGGGCAACGCGAAAGAGCAGTCCAAGAGCTCGCTTCCGAACGCCGTACGATGGTAGCCATGGAAGCACCCCACCGATTACGCGAAACGCTGCTTAATCTTGAGCAGGTATTTGGCCCGGAACGGCAAATCGCGGTCTGCCGAGAGCTGACCAAGCAATACGAAGAAGTCGTCCGAGGCTCGCTATCCGAAGTGCGTGAGCAGTTTGAGCGGGAGGAGCCGCGCGGCGAAATAACCCTGGTGATCGGCGGTGCGGATTGGATGTCTGAATGGGATGAGGCCAGCGTCCGTGAAGTCGTTTCACGGCGCATCTCTGAAGGAATGAAGCGATCCGAAGCTGCGCGGCAGGTGGCGGCGGAGACTGGTTGGCCGCGACGCGAGGTCTACAAGCTCGCAGAGGAGGGGGAGTGATCCTAGACGAACCAGAGCGCTTTAATGAACTCGATCCGATGGATATGCTCGGATATGTCAACAGGTTGCCTGAGCAACTCCAGGCTGCATGGGAGCTCGGGAACGAATATCCGCTTCCAGATATCGAAGAGGTGGAACAGGTGATTCTGGCAGGAATGGGCGGATCAGCTATCGGAGGCGATCTGCTGGCCTCCTATGCTATGCACGGCGCGAAGGTTCCCATCGTTGTCTGGCGCAATTATGATCTTCCGGGCTTTGCCTCAGACAGCCGCACGCTGCTGATCGCGTCCTCGCACTCCGGCAACACAGAGGAAACGCTTTCCGCGTTCGATGCTGCATTAGAGCGAGGTACCAAGGTGATGGCGGTGACCACCGGCGGTACCTTAGCCGAGACAGCGGTCACTGCTGGCGCTCCTGTATGGCGTTTCGAGCATGATGGTCAGCCGCGCTCAGCAGTTGGCTTTTCCTTCGGGATGTTGCTCTCCGCCCTGGTCAGAATGGGATTCATCGATTTTCGTCTTGAGGATCTCGATGAGACGGTAGCTGCGATGCATAGTCAGATGAGTACGATCGGCGCCGAGGTGCCGGTTGCGAGAAATCTTGCAAAGCGTATGGCAGGTCAATTCATGGATCGTTGGCCCACTATCATCGCAGCGGATTTCCTGAGCCCCGTGGCACGGAGATGGCGCACTCAGTTGGCAGAAATTCCAAAGGCTGTGGCGCAGTTTGAGGAGCTACCGGAGGCTGATCACAACATGGTCGAAGGCGTACAGCATCCCGAATCGCTCTTCGGACCTACGATGGTGGTGTTTCTGCGCTCCACACTTAATCATCCGCGCAACCTGAAGCGCTTGGAAATCACACGCAGCATCATGATGGTAGAAGGCTTTAATACGGATATCATGGAAGCCCAGGGTCAGTCGCGGTTGGCTCACCAATGGACAAGCTTACATCTCGGCGACTACGTCGCTTACTACCTTGCGATGGCATACGGTACCGATCCTACACCTGTGCCCATCATGCAAGACCTCAAACAACGGCTGACACAAGACTGAGATTCTGAAGCCGATTGATGTTTAGTAGCCGACAAGCAGCATTGCTCGGTGCGTCAGGGATATTAGCAGGGCTGTTCTTGCTTGGCGTTTTGGCGGTGCCGGAGGTTACGGCTTTTGGCCCGGAAAGCGAGTCCCCGCACGTCCCGGCCAGCGCGCCGATCCGCATCGAGTTTGATCGCCCGATGGATCGAATTTCGGTCGAAACTCGGTTTAACGTGGAACCTGCCATTCTTGGTGAGACGTCCTGGGAAGGACACTCGCTGATCTATCGACCGATGGAAAATTGGCCTGTCGGGCAAGACATTTCGGTCCGTCTCGCACCGGGCGCGCGGTCCACTCGCTTTCTGCCTCTGTTAGGTTCCCTGGATTGGACCTTTCGTGTTGGTGAGCCTCGATTGGCATATCTCTGGCCGTCGGGTGGGCCTTCTGAGCTCTACTTGCTTGACCTAACGACCCAAAAACGCAGTCGGTTGACGGAAACCGAAGCCGGAGTCATCGACTACTCAGTTGGACCCGGTGGGATTTCGGTTATATACACTGCTATCCGAGGTGACGGATCCTCGGAAATTCGGCTCATTGACCTAGCAGTGAGATCGGACGAAATACTGCATGAGTGTGACTCTGCCGCTCGCTGCCAGGCCCCAGCGATTTCGCCTGACGGCCAACTCCTGGCGTTCGAACAATTTGAGTGGGAATCAAGTGCAGCAGGCCGGCAGGTTCCGGGATCGAGACAGGTGTGGCTCATTTCGCTGGTTGGGGAAGCGGAACCAACGCGAGTGCAGCCAGAGGGGCAAGTCGCGAATTCTCCTGCTTGGTCTCCGGACGGAATCCTCACCTTTTACAATGAATCGCTTAGTGCTGTTGCATTTCTTGAGCCTGAAGGACTGACAGCATTGAATATGGTTCCGAACGGATTAGGATTGCTGGGATCCTGGTCGCCAGACGGGGACTACCTGATCTTGCCGGAGATTGTCTTTCCGAATGAGGTAGAACCAGAAGACGCAGATTTCTTCAGCCATCTTTATCGCATTGAAGCGGCCACCTTGGATATCGAGGACCTGAGTCTCGGTACCGTAGAAGATGCCTCGCCGGTTTATTCCCCAAATGGCGATTGGATCGCATTTGGACGCAAATTTCTCGATGAGCGCTGGACGCCGGGACGTCAGGTGTGGATTATGAAGGCCGATGGATCGCAACCGCGACCGATCACCGATGACCCGGACTTTAGCCACGCTTCGCTGACATGGAACCCGGATTCAACCCGCATAGCCTACATGCGCCTCAGCCAGGCAGACCCGAATGAGATGCCTGAAATTTGGATGACGAACCTTGAAGGCGAGCCAGATGAATTCTTAGTTGAAGGAGGGTATCTTCCACAATGGATTCCATAGCCCGAACAGGAGCTTTAGCTCCTGAATTTGAGCTGAAGGAGCTTAATGGCCAGGGGCACTCGCTGCGCGATTGGCGCGGATCGATCGTCGTGCTGAATTTCTGGTCGGCAGAGTGCACTCACTCCGAACGCGCGGATATGGTTCTTGAGGAGCTCGCCCAGGAATGGGGCGACGAGGTCGCGCTATGGTGCATCGCCTCGAATGAGAATGAAAACGATGAGCTTGTCAAAAGCGTAGCAAAGAACAACAAGGTCAAGCGACTGCTGCGGGATCGGAATCAGGAAGTGGCAGATACCTACGGAGCCGTTGCAACGCCTCATATCTTCGTGATCGACAAGGAAGGCGTGCTCCGTTATAGCGGTGGGCTTGACGATGTGAGCCTACGCCAGCGAACACCCACTATGAACTATACGAAAGAAGCCGTGGCGGCTGTTTTAGCGGGCCGGCACCCGGATCCGTCTGAGACGCCGCCCTTTGGGTGCGCCATCATACGACACCCGCTGTAGCTCCCGCATCTGTCAATACCCATCATGTCTGAACTAGTTAGTTTGGGACTGGAGACGGCCGACGGCAGGCCCTTGATTCACAAGTTTTACAAGCAGCCTGAGGCGGCCGAAGGGTTGTTGGTAGTATTTCCCGGAAATCACTATGGCGTGGATGGCCCATTGCTGTACTACCCCTGCGAATTACTCCGAGATCACGGTTGGGATACGCTGGCCATCAGCTATGGGTTCCAAACCGCAGGGAGAGAACCGTTCGAGGAGGGCCTCGATGTATTGTTGGCGGAATGTCGAACGGCTGCTAGCGCAGCACTTGGCGTTCGAGACTATCCGCGAGTTGGACTGGCGGGAAAGTCGTTGGGCGCGGCGGTTGTGGCGCAGCTGTGTGCAACTGGGCCTGAGTTCTCAATGGCTCGCGCGGGGTATCTCACACCCGCGCTGGGGACGCCCTTCTTCGATCCGCTTTTCATTGAAACCATGCAGCCGGCCTATGTGGCCGTCGGCACGGCTGATCGCTTTTATTCACAGGAGGCAGTCGAGAGCCTCCGAAGCCAGAAGCATTTTGAGCTGGACCTGATCGAAGGCGCTGACCACAGCATGAACGTGCCCGGTGATCTTACGGCCTCGACTGAGAGCCTGCGTAAGGTAGTCGAACAGCTGATAAGGTTCCTTCAAGACGGGACCTAGGCGGGACTCGCTTACTCCGCCCGCTACGGTATAATTTCGCGCGCCGCTTGGATCGGGCCACGACCGAGACGGTAGGACAATTAGGAAAATTGCGGCTGTCCCGCCCCAGGCCCGGGCGGGTTTTTATTTCTGCCGAGCGTCTCACTCTAAGAAGGAGATAGCCATGACAACTGCAGCACCCCCCAAGAAGCGAAAGAAAGTTACTGCGAATTCCTTCCGGCAAAAGGCGGCCAGAGGAGAAATCCTCACGATGCTTACCGCCTACGATTATGCCGTGGCATCCGCTGTCGAACGCGCAGGGATCGATTCCATTCTGGTAGGCGATTCGCTCGCAATGGTCGTGCTTGGTTATAAGAACACACTACCCGTGACCATGGAAGAAATGCTTCATCACTGCAAGGCAGTAGCGCGCGGAGCTAAGTATCCGCTGTTGATCGGCGACATGCCGTTCATGTCCTACCAGGCATCCGTAGCGGAGGCCGTGCGCAATGCCGGGCGTTTTTTGCAGGAAGGAGGAATGGACGCGGTCAAGTTGGAGGGAGGACGCGAGCGAGTTGATGCGGTGCGAGCCATCTTCGAATCCGGAATTCCTGTGCAGGGTCACCTCGGCTTGACTCCTCAATCGGTGAATGTGTTAGGGGGTTTCGGCCCTCAGGCGATGTCATCCGATACTGCTGCCCATCTCCTAGAGGACGCGAGAATGCTCGAGGATGCAGGTTGCTTTTCAATTGTCCTTGAGAATATTCCGGCGCGGCTTGGACAGTTGGTTTCTGACGAATTAGAGATACCAACCATCGGGATCGGTGCCGGGGCCGGCTGTGATGGTCAGGTCTTGGTCACGTACGACCTACTCGGATTGTTCGATCGGTTTACACCTCGTTTTGTGAAGAAGTATGCGGATTTCGAGGGCGAAATGGTGAAAGCAATCACCGCCTACAAGGAAGAGGTTGAAGCTGGCGATTTTCCGGCCGAGGAGCATACCGTCGCAATGCCAGATGAAGAATGGGTGCGTTTGGAAGAGTGGGTGAATGGAAAGGGGCACTAGCGAGCCGCGACTCTGTGAGCAATAAGCCGTCGATCCTTATCTTAGGAACGGGAGCCATGGCCGGCCTCTTTGGAGGCCGGCTAGCTTCGTATGCAGAGGTGACGCTCCTGGGAAATTGGACGGAAGGCATCACAGCACTGCGAGCGGATGGGATTCGATTGCTAGACAACGGCGAAACCGTGGCTGCCAGTGTGAGGGCAACGGACGATCCCTCGGACTGTGAGGGTGCCATAAGCGCCCTCGTGCTTGTCAAATCGTGGCAAACCGAAGCGGCAGGGAAGATGCTTGCCGAATGTCTTGCACCCGATGGGGTAGCACTAACGCTGCAGAATGGACTGGGCAATATTGAAGTGCTTGAGGCTGCCATCGGCGCTGAGCGCGCCGCATTAGGAGTTACAACGTCGGGCGCAACGCTGATCGGCCCTGGCACCGTTCGCGTAGGGGGGAACGGACCGACTCACGTGGCCCCGCACCCGCGACTGGAACCGATAGTTGATCTGCTGGAGAGCGCAGGCTTCGAAATGCATGCCGCCTCCGATCTGGCGAGCCTTGTGTGGGGAAAGCTGGCCATCAACGCTGGAATCAACGCGCTCACCGCACTGCTGGAAGTTCGGAATGGTGAATTGCTGGAGCGTTCCCACGCCCGGTCGCTTATGAATGAGGCGGCCGCTGAAACTGCTCATGTGGCTCAGGCGCAAGGAATCGAGCTCCCCTACGACGACCCCGTCCGTGAGGTAGAAGGAGTTGCTGAACGAACCGCCGAGAATGAGTCTTCGATGCTCCAAGATATCCGGCGGAGAGCTCCCACGGAGGTGGATGCCATCAACGGTGCCGTTGTGCGGGAAGGCAAGCGTTACGGAGTATCAACCCCTGTCAATTGGTCGCTATGGAATTTGGTGCGCGCCAAAGTTGAAAAGCTGGTGAGCGACTAAGGATGAGGGTAGTGCAAGGTCTTGACGAGCTGCGCACAGCAAGACAAGAGCTCGAAGATCCGATGGGCCTGGTGCCCACTATGGGCTTTCTCCACGAAGGGCATCTCTCCCTGGTGCGACGAGCAAGACAAGAGTGTGCTAGCGTCGGAGTGAGCATTTTTGTTAATCCAACTCAATTCGGCGCCGAGGAAGACTTGCAGACCTATCCAGTAGATCTAGACCGGGACCTGAATCTTCTCCGGGCGGAAAAGGTCGATTTGGTCTGGAATCCGACCACGGACGAAATGTACCGGCCTGGGTATCAGACATGGGTGGAGGTCGAAGATCTGACGCGCAATCTCGAGGGCGAGATTCGAAAGGGGCATTTTCGGGGTGTGACGACTGTCATATCTAAGCTGTTCAACAGTTTCCAACCCGCGCGAGCCTATTTCGGTCAGAAGGATGCTCAGCAAGCGATCGTGATTCAACGTATGACGCAGGATCTCAGTTTCCCGTTAGAGGTGATCGTGTGTCCAACCGTGCGTGAAGAGGACGGTTTGGCGATGTCGAGCCGCAATTCGTACCTTAGCCCCGAGGAGAGGCAGGCAGCGACCGTGCTCTACCGCGCTCTGTCTACGGCTTCGGAAATGTTCAGCAATGGGGAGAGAGACGCTGACCGGTTGAAGGCAGAGATGGAGTCCATACTGGCAACAGAAAATCTTGCGAGCCCTGAATATGCTTCAGTGGCAGATCCTGAAACTCTCAAAGAGCTGCAAGGGCCCGTTGAGCAGGCTCTGCTTCTATTGGCAGTGTACATCGGCAAAACCCGCCTGATCGACAATGTGACGGTGGAGGATTAGCGAGGTTCTTATGCTTCTGATGATCGACATCGGGAATACGAATATCACTCTGGGCCTGTACGAGGACGATGAGCGAAAGAACGCCTGGCGTCTTGCGACTGTTCATGACCGAATGCCGGATGAGTATGGGCTGCAAATGCTTGGGCTTCTTGACCACGCCGGCTGTTCAGCGGACCAGATCCAGGGCTGCGCGCTGGCATCTGTCGTTCCGCCGCTAACGGGAACGTTCGTTCAGGCCGCGGAAGGCTATTTGGGTACACGGCCGCTCGTGATCGATGCGGGAGTGAAGACCGGGCTGAGCATCCGCTACGAAGATCCCAAGAACGCCCTTGGAGCGGACCGGGTAGCGGACGCGGTAGCTGTGAGACACTTCTACGGCACGCCGGCCTGCGTTGTCGACTTTGGTACAGCCACGACGTTCGATGCTATATCTAAAGAGGGCGAGTATCTAGGAGGGGCGATCGCTCCAGGTATGGACCTCGCAGCTGAGTCTCTCTTCACACGGGCGGCCAAGCTGCCGCGCGTAGAGCTCGCACGACCGGAGGCCACGATCGGTCGAAATACCGTCGCTGCCATTCAGTCGGGCCTTGTTTATGGCTATGTTGGGTTAGTTGAAGGCATGGTGGCGCGGTTTATACATGAACTGGGGGAGGATACCAAGATCATTGGTACAGGAGGATTGGTCGACCTGATCGCGGAAGAAACGGATGTGATCGAATTCCGCGCTCCCTGGCTGACGTTGGACGGCCTCAAGTTGATATGGGACATGAATCCGGAATAGGAGCTTGAGACGCCACTTGTCCGCGAAAGCTAAATTTCACATATTCAGCTCAGTTGAGTCTCAAGATATGGAGCCGATTGGTATGGGGATGATCACGATGATAGTTCCCAAAATGCATCGGAGATGAACACCAACTGATGCGCTACATAGGATTTGCACACCTAGGAATTGTTTATGTGCTCTGGGGAAGTACATTCCTTGCTATCCGCGTAGCGGTACGCGAAGGGTCAGGTTTTGCACCCTTCATCATGGCTGGCTCGCGCATTCTCATCGCAAGTGCCATCCTATTTGCTATCGCATGGATCGCGAAGCAGCGGCTTCGACCGACCAGAGGGGAATTGTTTGTAATAGCCGCGGCCGGGTTGTTGCTCTGGACCGGTGCTAACGGATTGGTCACCTGGTCCGAGCAGCGCGTCCATGCCGGACCAGCGGCGCTTGTAATCGCTACAATGCCGATCTGGGCGAGTCTGATGGAGGCGTATCTCGATCGACGTACGCCTTCACTCATGCTTATCGTTTCTCTTGGAGTGGCTTTGATGGGGGTTGCGGTACTCAGTGTGCCTTTCCTGACCAGCGGAAACCGCGCGGACGCGTTGTCAATTCTGGCGCTCCTGCTGGCAGCCCTGAGCTGGGCGGCCGGTACCGTGCTTCAGAGCCGCCGGCCGGTGAAGTTAGAGATTTACGCGAATTCTGCCTATCAGAATCTTTTTGGAGCACTGGGCTTCCTCTCGCTATCTCTGCTCCTCAGGGAGCCGATACCGTCTCCAATTCCTGAGGCTTGGATCGCTTGGGCTTACTTAATCGTGTTTGGCTCGGTGGTCGGCTTCACGTCTTACGTGCAAACCATCCGTATGCTGCCGCTCAGCGTGGCAACGACCAATGCCTACGTAAACCCGGTAGTTGCGGTTGTGCTTGGAGCCATCATCCTGTCAGAACCCATCACGGCTTACACATTGGTGGGTACGGTGCTTGTTCTGCTCGGTGTTGCAGGCGTATTTCGGGATCGTTTCCGGGCGCGAACGGCGCTTGTGACAGAAGCTACAGATTAGAATCACACGACCGAGAGTTGTGAGTAAGGAATGAAACGCAAAAGACTTATCGACTGGCCATTCGTAATCGGCCTACTGCTGCTCCCCTTAGCCATCCTGCTCGTCATGTTCGCAATCAAGTTCTTTCAAGATTTCACGCGCTATGATGACCGCTATTTCACAGAGGAGTACCGTGCACGCTATGAGACACCAGGCTCTGTGGCCCTTGCGCTCGAGGGTGCGCTGCGAGATGCCGATGAGGCCCTGATGGCGGAATTATTAGGCACGAAGGGTGGTCCCGAGCCGATGGCGCCACGACCCAGCCTGGTCTACGTATTCCTCCTGGACAAAGTGGGCGACTACTTCCACTATCTCTACTTCAATCAGGATGACTACCATCGCGAAGTTCAGTTCGTCAAGGAAGAAAACGGCCGCTATGTCACCTCAGATGATGATCTGTATTTCTACATCGATAGCGGCCGCTGGCAGGAAGTGGCTGGGCCGCTCATCGCGTCCTGGTGGATTCTGGTGATCGTGGCCACAGCCGTGATGTTCGTTTACCGCTATATGGCAAGAGTCCGTGAAATCCGATATCGAGCATAGATCTACACCAGCGCTCAGCCTGACAGCGGTCGATCAAGCCATGTTGGACGGACGCAATGGACCGGCGGATCAGATGGCCATGCGTATCATCAGCCGTATGGCGGAGGTCGTCGGTGCAGAGCGGTTGATGGATATCACCGGCGCCCACATCGATAGCAGCCTTTATATGGGTGAGGCCACGCTGGAGTTTGCCGAGAAGCTGGCCAACTTTGGCGCGCAGGTGAAGGTGCCGACTACCTTAAATGTGAGCGGTGTGGACGAGGCTGGATGGAAGGAATGGGCAGTACCGGCCGACTGGGCGGAGAAAGCGCGCCAACAGATGAATGCATACGAGCGAATGGGCTGCTCTCCCACCTGGACTTGCGCACCTTATCAACTGGACGTGAGACCGGAGCTTGGACAGCAAGTGGCATGGGGCGAATCCAATGCCATCGTCTTCGCTAACTCTGTGCTTGGCGCGCGAACCGAACGCTATCCAGACCTGCTCGATATCTGCGCCGCCATCACGGGGCGTGTCCCAGAGGTAGGGCTACACCTGACGTCGAACCGCGCCGCGCAGTTGCTTCTACAGTTGGATGGAATCCCGAAGGAGCTGCAGCAGCATGATTCGTTTTACCCGGTGTTGGGATTTGTTCTCGGGGAGCTAGCTGGAGATCGTGTAGCCTGCATCTCGGGCTTCGAGGTCGAGCCGAGCGAAGATCAGTTGAAGGCACTTGGCGCTGCCGCGGCTTCCTCAGGTGCGGTGGCGCTTTTCCACATTCCCGGAGTTACACCCGAAGCACCTTCCGAGGAGGCGGCTTTTCAGGGGCGGGAGCCTGACGAGCGCATTGCGATCTCCATGGATCGGTTGCGCGCTGCACGTCGTGTGCTCACCAACGCTCCTGGGACTGAACTGGACTTGGTGGTGCTTGGAAGCCCCCATTTCTCTATACCTGAATTTCAATCGCTAGCCTCTTTGCTTGGTAGCTCCTCCAAGCATCCAGACGTTAAGTTTTTGGTTACAACCAGCCGGACAGTGGCAGCACTTGCGGAAAGAGCAGGCTTGCTGGAACCGATCAGAGCCTTCGGTGGTCGAATCACCCTAGATACCTGCATTTTGACCACTCCGATGCTCCCCGAGTCGGTACAAAGCTTGATGACAAATTCAGCAAAGTATGCCTACTACTCCCCAGGCCTAGTGAACGTCACCGTCGCCTATGGGGGCTTGGAAGATTGTGTGAACTCAGCGATGCGTGGCCAGATCGTGCAGGAGAATGGGCTTTGGCAGAATTGATCCGGGCCAAATCGATCCTGGCGGGTAACGCCAAGGGGGAGGCATTGGTCAGCCCCGAGCCTCTTAGCTTCTGGGGTGGCTACGACCAGAGAACCGGCGAGATCATCGATCGCAGGCACCCGCTCTCGGGTCAAGTCGCAACTGGACGGATTTTGGCACTACCTCACAGCCGGGGCTCCAGTACGACCACCGCGGTGCTGCTTGAAGCGCTGCGAGCGGGTACCGCTCCGGCAGCTATTCTTACCACAGCCGAAGACGCGTTCTTCGCGCTGGCAGGTATCGTAGCGGAAGAAATGTACGGGAGCAGGATCCCGATGCTTACCATCGACGACGCAGATTTCGAGCGCCTAGAGACCGGGCAGCATATTGAAGTCGATAGCAAGGGGATCATACGCATCAGTGACTGAAAACGAAATCCCCGTGCTCAAAGGCCGCAGGATATTGTTGGGAGTGACGGGTTCGATTGCCGCTTTCAAGGCGGCTGACCTGGCCTCTAAATTGACGAAAGCCGGGGCCGAAGTGGACTGCATCATCACGGCCAGCGCAGAGCGATTTGTTTCTGCGCTTACCTTCGGCTCACTGACAGGACGACGGCCCTACGTCGATGCTGATCTCTGGGCTGAAGAGGGCCATATCGTCCATGTGGGTCTGGCTCAGACGGCGGACCTGCTAGTGATTGCTCCCCTAACCGCGGATACGATGGCCAAATTGGTACATGGAAGAGCGGATTCGTTGCTCACCATCACCGCGCTCGCCGCCACCTGCCCGATGATCGTAGCCCCGGCCATGGACGCTGGCATGTTCGTGCACGCCGCGACTCAGGCCAATCTGGAAACTCTTGTGGAACGTGGCGTCACTATTGTGGGCCCGGCCGGGGGGCGCATGGCTTCCGGCCTTGTCGGTCCTGGCCGAATGTCGGAGCCTGCAGAGATCGTCGGACACGTTCGTCTTGTGCTTGGAAAGGACGGTCCACTGGCAGGGCGCAAGATTGTTGTCACCGCTGGAGGAACACAGGAGCCGCTGGACCCTGTGCGGGTGCTCGCCAATCGCTCTTCCGGGAAGCAAGGTTTTGCAGTGGCTCAGGCCGCCATTGATCGAGGGGCAGAGGTGACTTTGATCAGCGCTCCAAGCCACGAAACCACGCCCACGGGTGCAGCACGCCTCGATGTGCAGACTGCGCTGGAGATGTCGCAAGCTGTGCTGCAAGCCACAGAGAACGCCGCCGCACTTGTCATGGCAGCTGCGGTAGCCGATTTTCGACCGCAGACATCAAGCATGCAAAAGATTAAACGCGCCAGTGGCATTCCTGAGGTGTCCTTAGAGCCAACCGAGGACATTTTGGCGCAAGTTGCGCAGCAGCGACCCGAGGTTGTGGTTGGCTTTGCAGCCGAAAGCGACGATCTAATAAAGAGTGCCGCTGAGAAGCTAGAAAACAAGGGATTGGATCTCATTGTCGCAAACGACATCACCTCTACTGAGGCCGGCTTCGGCACAGATTCGAACCAGGTCGTTTTTATCGATGCCAGCGGCGTCACCAACGAGCTTCCGCTGATGGCGAAATCCAGAGTGGCGGAGGCAGTGATGGACAAGGTCGGAGAACTCTTGGCGGGGGAAGCTAGATGAGTTTTTGGCGGAGGATTAAAAGTGGGAATTGAGCCGCAATTCATCCCATTAGGGGGCTTCCAAGAGTACCCGGAGGACGTTATGGAGAAGCGTGCGGCAGAGTT
>JBHIBY010000062.1:0-13685 GCA_046759305.1 Anaerolineales bacterium | reverse complement strand
AAAAGAGCGCAACATGCTGCTTGTGCAGCTGGCTGGCGTTCTTGGCGGCGGAGATACAGAAACCTGATTTACCCTGACCGGGACGCCCGGCGATGATAAGCAGATCGCTTGGCTGCATTCCGCCCAACAATCGATCGAGGTCAATAAAACCCGTGGGAACTCCAATTGTCTCGTCTTTGTGGCGCGCAAGGTAGTCAATTCGATCGTAGTACTCGCTCAATACATGCCGAATAGGTTGAAGCTGGTGTGGAAGGCGATTCTCGCTTACACCGAAGACTGCCTTTTCGGACTCATTGACCACATCTTCCAGCATGCTGTCTGATTGGTAGGCCAGGCGCGCAATTCGATTGGCAGCTTCCAACAGTCGACGGCGAGTAGCCGCTTCCTCGACCATATGACCGTAGGCCTCGGCATGGATTGATGAGGGTACATTGTTGATGAGTCCCGTGAGGTAGGCGTGGCCGCCGATCTCCACCAGCCGGCCCTGGCTTTCGAGCTCCTCGCCGACGGTCAGCAGATCAATCGGCTGCCTCTGTTCTTGCAGTCGAGTGAAGGCTTCCCAAATCCACTGGTTGCGATGCAGGAAGAAGTCTTCCGCGGAGAGGAAATGAGCCAGATCGTAGTAGACCTCGGTATTGACGAGAACCGAGCCCAGAACGGCCTCTTCCGCTTCTCGATTGTGAGGAAGTGTTTCCTTTGAATTTGTCCCTTGGTCGGTCATATCACTAACCTGAAAACCGGCGGGGGAGTCCGCCGCTTGGTACTTTACCTTGGTTGGGAATGCGCATTGGGAAGGAGGTCAGCGCGGTTTGGCCTATTCCTCCGAATTCCCCCCTTGAGATTCCAGGTCGTCCAGATCGAGCGTCTCGACAAAGTCTTTGAAGATCTCCAGCCGCTCTTCTCCACCTTCCCCAAGGTCCTCCGATTCGAGCTCATCCTCCGGAACGGAGGCGGCTTCCTGCATGACGTCTTCAGACACATAAACAGGGACATGGGCTCGAACGGAAAGCGCCAACGCATCGGAGGGCCGGGAGTCGATTTCCATCTCCTGCCCATTCACCGTCATCATAATGCGTGCGAAGAAGACGTCGTCCTTTAGCTCGGTAATATTTATCTGTTGAATTTCAGCGCCCAGGGTCTGCAAGACATTGCGGAGAAGATCATGTGTCAGCGGGCGTGAAACTTCCAATTGTTGGAGACTGACGGTAATGGCCTCGGCTTCGTATGGGCCGATCCAAATGGGAAGGAAGCGATCCGAATCGACGTCCTTCAGAATCACGATTCGGTGCTGCGACATGAGGCTGACTCGAATGCTATCGATTGTTACTTCGACCATCAGTCTTTCTCACAAGGTGAGCCATTCTAACATACACGTTCTCGCACCACTTTTTAGCCATTTTATCGCTGAGAACGGGCTGACCACTGAGCTTACGAAGCGTCCCCTAGCTGTATGCGCGGCCTGCGAGGTCACGCCAAAGCAACCGCGATGCCAGCCGCAACCTGCGCATTGTTACGCAGGAGCGCAAGGTTGGCTCCCAAGGATCGGCCGCCGGTAAACTCGGACATCCTCGACAGCAAGAATGGCGTTAGCTCGGCACCGCTCACCCCCTGCGCCTCCGTTTCGGCCTGCCGAATGGCCTCCTCTATGTCATTAAGATCTATGGCATCCGACACTGGACAAGGAACTCCAATCACCAGGCCACCGGCCGACGGTACTTCCCAATGTGCGCGCAAGATCTCTGCTACCTCGGTCGGCGATTCGACACGCGCGCTGATGGGCAGCCCACTCTCCCTGCTATAGAAGCCAGGGAATTCATCGGTCTGATATCCAATCACGGGAACGCCCGAGGTCTCCAGCCATTCAATAGTGCGTGGCAAATCCAGAATTGCTTTGGCGCCGGAGCACACAACCGCAACACGCGTTTTAGCTAGCTCGGGCAGATCGGCAGAGACGTCCATCCCGCCACCGCGGTGTACTCCACCGATGCCTCCCGTTGCAAAGACTGGGATTCCCTCCGACCTGGCCATCATCAACGCAGCAGCTACAGTGGTGCCTCCCGAGCGACCAGCCGCTTTTACCCAACCAAAATCCCGGCGGCTGATCTTGACGGACTGCTCGTCGAGCGAGAGATTTTCAAGTTCCTCAGGAGTCAGTCCCACCTTTGCGATGCCGTGCAGCACAGCAGTGATTGCCGGAACAGCACCTGCCTTTATTACCTCAGCCTCCATTCGGCGCGCCAGCTCCAAATTGATAGGGCGAGGAAGGCCGTGGGTGATTACCGCTGATTCGAGTGCCACCACAGGATGATTATCCGCAAGGGCGGCTTCAACGTCCGGAAGGATCTGCAGCCAATGGGATTCAGTCATATCCGTTTGAGGCTGAGTTCCTCATCTTAGTGGGCGAGATTTTCAGTGTATGCGGCTTCATGTAGCGAAGCAGAAGTGGAGCGCTCCGTCAGTGGTGCCAAAGATTCCTGGTGTCATTCTGGCAGTTCGCAACTCCCGTGGTCCGACTTTTAGGCAGCTTCGGGAGGCTAACCAGAGAGGGATCGATCCGCCAGCGCTTCCAAATGTGCCAGAGTTTCCAGGTGTCGGTCTGGCAGCTCGTAACTACCGGCGTCTAGCCTCTGGGCAGCCTCGATACGAACCTGGAGATCGAGAAGCCTGCGACGCAACCGATCGAGCAGCTCAAAACACTGATTGCGGTCTCGTTGCTGACCCTCATTCCATGCGCCGATTAGCTCCGCAATCACCTCTCGTTGAAGCGCGAACTCCCGAAGTTGTCGTGCGCGGCCGAGATGATCTGGTGATCGCAGCCTGCGTGCGCGGGCGTCGTCTCTGGCCACACCTGTCAGAGTCTGACCAGCAGCGATCTCTAACTCGCTTGAAGGGATCTGATCATCTCGAACTTCCCATGTACCCACCCCTACCCAAACCAGCTCCAAACCGAGGTCCCGCAGGCGCTGCTTTCTTTCCTGAGTGTGGAAGCTGGCGGTGAGTTCACGGCGAGGTATATGCACCTGCATCGAATTCTGGCCATTGTCGCTCGGTAGAGCCAGGAACTCCTCGAGCGTGCGGGCCGCGACGTAGTTCTTAAGCTCGCGTAGCGCGATGGCTGGAAGCGTTTCAGTCCAACGCGGCAGGCCCGCCTCATCAGCGATTCCGCCGTAGGCCAGATTCAGCAAGCTTCGGGGATCTGCTTGATACGTGCCATCGTCATTACGGCGGTACGAACTGAACGCGCGGAAAACGATCTGAACGTCCCGCGCATGAACGATAATTCCGTCCTTTGTGACGGTGCGAATCTCATCCATCTCCCTCAGCTGATCCCTCAGATCGATCACGTCCCTAAGGCGCTCAAAGCCCTGGACGAAGTATCGAGAGTGACCGGCGCTGGGGCCGTAAATGCGCGGTTGTCCCTCCATGGTCTCGAAAACAGCAGCAAAACCAAGGTGCAGCTTCAGATAACCCGGCCCACCGATGCGAAGCAGCGGATTTTGCTGATCGAGGTTTGCCACATCCCCGGAATCGATCATTAGATGCGGATACCGAAGCCCCAAGACGGAACCCAATAGGTAACGATAGGCGATGCTCGTTGATTCAAGCTCGAATAAATCTGCTAGATAGCGGGCTCCAAGGTGAAAAGAAAGCAAGATGGCCAGGAACACTGGAAGTACGAATATCAGTACGTGCGGGCTGAAGAAGGAAGTGAAGACCTCCAGAAAGATCTCCGATACCACGGGCAATTCGGCCAAAGTATCTTCAGGGACCATGGACGGGAAATTGCCGATGAATGCCACAGCCAACCAATACAAACCGAACGCTGCCAGGACGGTGACCAATCGCAACCGGCTGCCGGCTCGACCGCGATCCAAAAGCAGATTTGAGAGTGAGAACCTGGCCCCACCACCGACATGGACGTCTGCCATGTGGCTCATCGCTTACCCTCCGATTCCAAGCACTCAGAGTCCCTCGCTTTGGCTTGTTCGAGCACCTCGCGCACTTGAGTGGAGAGAGACGAAAGTCGAGGTACGTCGGCACAAAGCTGGGCCGCATCCTCCAGTATCAAAATGGTGGCATCTCGTTGCGATAGCGAGTGATCGAGCTGAAGCTGCTGGCTCATTTTATGGGTCAGTCGCTCGATGAGCATCATGCTGGCGCTGGCTTCCCCACGAATACCTGCCTCACGCACCATATCCACTGCCTCATCCAGCTGTTTTCGGACCGGACCTGCCCAGCCATCGAACCACGCCTGCAACTGCTCAGCCTGAATCGCTCCGGGAATCTGCAGGTCAGAGATCGAGATGTCCAGAATGCGGATACCGCGTTCCTGGATAAGCCTCAGATCTGATTCGCTTGATTCCTGAGTCAGGCGGGCGAGGATCGCAGCCTCAATTCCGGCAATAACACTGGAGTAATCGGCCAGGAATTCATCGAGATTCCGATCTTTGACTTCGTCTCGCCAAAGCTCAACAACCAATCGAAGCGGAATTTCGCTCCATGACCAATCCTGCTCGTCGGAAACCATCTTGCCGTAAGCGGCGGCCTGCAAGGACCCGATCGACGGGACAATCGGAGGCGCATCCGCTACATCGCTGCTTTCCACGGGCGTCCGGCGCTCGAGCACGAACGTGATCGATAGCGAAGCTGAGACCGGAATGCCGTCTAGGGTGAGCGCCATTGCGCTGACCTCATCCGCTGTGGCGGGCAAGCCAGCTGGTGGAATTGAACCAGGGACCGATCGTTTTTGACGACGAAGATCAAAACCCTCCGCGAGCCATTCGCCTGGCTCAGTGAAGGCCAGGCCACCTGGTCCCACGATGCGGGTCATCGCGGTATCCGTGCGGAGAAGAGCGGCGCTCAAATGGTCCACCCAGATTACGCCTGCGCCGCGCAGAGCCCTTTCATCTCTTGCCGCTTGGGGTTCGCCGTCGCGAACGAACGTAACAGTGCCACGCTCTCCAAGCAGGTAATTGAATAAGCGGCCGACAACAGATCTGCGACCGTTTCGTTCACGAACCGGTAGCACGAATTGGGAGATCAGGGCGAGAGTGGGGAGCAACGCCAGAAGTGCAAAGAGGATACTGCCGCTTGTCAGCCTGAATGCTTCTCCAACGCTGCCAGCAACGGCGAGCAGGAGCAAAAGATATCCGACCGCGGCCAAGAACATTGCGATGCTTTGTCGAGATCCCCTGCGGCGGAAACGCGTTCTGCGGTTCATCGAGCCGGGATTTTAGCTCAATCGATAGAGGCAGCCAAATTCTGGTATTGCTTTGCGAAGCTTGAAAGGATACTCTAAGGACACTGTGACTTTCCACTGAGGTAAGCTTCAATCGCAATGGGAACTAGGCAGTCAGAGCTACTAGAAGTCCTCGGCCAAATGGCCGATGAATTACCCGATCCCGACTGGGTAGCACTGGTCGACAGTGATGGATTGATTGTTGCGTGCATCCCCGAATCGCCCGTTGTTGGCCAGGATCGAATATCTGGAATGACGGCCGCCTCCATCATTATGGCCGAGCGAGTACTCGACGAAATTGAAGGCGGCCAAATGCGGTATACCAGCATTGCCGGATCGAATCGACAAATGCTCAGCGTGATCTTGAGCCACGATCGCGTTCTGGCAATTGGGCTTGGCCCCGAAGTTCCAGCTCAGGCCACCTTCGCATCACTCACTCGCTGGGTACCCGAAGTTCTGCAGGTTTTGAACAAGAGCTTCGTGGTCAGCTAGCCTCCAAATTCCGCACAACGGAACCTTCAGCCAGGAAACTTGTCCAGCTCTTTGAATTTAAGGGGAAATTATCGGCGCCGAAGGCGTGGATTCAGGACATCGTCGAGCGCTCGGCCCACCATGTAGAAGGCACTGCAGAACAGCATGATCGCCAGCGCGGGCGCGAGGATAGCATGCCACTGGCCGTCAATGGTGAAGGCTCGAAAGGTCTCCTGACCGATCCATATCATCGTCCCCCAGCTCAGGTCGACCTGAGTGCGGTGGAAGAACGAAAGCAAGGATTCCGTGAGTACGGCACCCACAACCGTAAAGAAGAAGTTGACCGCGGTCAGAGGGAGAAGGCCCGGTAGCAGATGATTGCGGAGTATGTGGCGGTCGCCCCCGCCCACCGCTTGAGCAGCTTCTACAAATGGCTTTTCCCGTATTGTCAGTGTATGAGACTTGACAATGATCGCCAAAGCGCCGGCGCCGGTTAGAAATCCATAGAGCACACCCATCACCGGCCACTCCATGCGTACCAACAGCCCGAAGATCAGCAAGACCACCGGTGCAGGGAGCAGCACCATTACATCTGCTAAACCCATTAAAAGGTGATCGACCCAACCGCCGAAGTAGCCCGCGAGCGCTCCATTTAAGGTGGAGATAGCGGCCGCGACCACACCCGCGACAAGTCCTACTCCGAACGAGACGCGAGCGCCGTACAGCAATTGGCTCATCACGTCTCGACCGTAGTTGTCGGTGCCCAGCGGATGCGTGAGAGAAGGGGCGCTTGGGTGCGGAAAGTAAGTGGAATCGAAACCGACGATTGGGTCATAACGAGCTCGGTCCCACACCGTCGACATCAGCAGTGGATGGCTCATCGCCATCGCTCCGAAGACCACAATCATGGCCAGGCCGAGCATGCCATAGCGATGGGAGCGGAAGACTCGCCACGATTGACTTCGTGGCTTTGAGGGTACTTGGATCGGTACCGACGCTTCATACATAGCGCAGCCTCGGATCCAACGCTACGTAGAGCACATCGAGGATGATATGGGCCAACAGCGTAATCAGCCCGATCATTGTCAGGACGCCAACGATGAGCGGCAGGTCCTGGAATTCGACAGCGTTGAAGACCACTTGCCCCATTGCACGCCAGAAGAATACGCGTTCGATCACCAGGCTTCCGACTAGAACGAAGGGCAAACTCAAAAGGATGCGGGTGAGGACCGGCAGCATCGCAATGCGCGCAACGTGTCGATCGCGTATGGCCTTATCTGGTAGACCCTTGGCGCGGGCGGCTTCGACGTGGTCCTCTCCGATCGTTTCCAGCATCGTGGCACGCATGGTCATCATCGTCTCTCCGAACGAGAGCAGCACTACGGTTCCCAGTGGCAGTGTCAGGTGCTTGAGCACGTCGACTGCCAGTGCCGAATGGCCTGAGCGCTGCCACAGGGTGATGGCAATGAGAACACCCAGCAGGAAAAAGCCTGCGCCGATCGCTCGTCGTCGACCGGTGAATCTGCTTGAGATCAACCGTGACAGAAACAGGACGCCAAATAATGCTATGCCAGTAAGCAACATTCGTAGCAGGATTTCATCCACCGAGATTTCAGTTCCTAACCACACGTTGAAGTTGATGAAATGCTGATAGGGCAGCCAACCCAGGTTCCAAGCAAAGATGCCGAGGCCGAGAAACGCCAGCCAGGGCGCGAAGCTCGTGTGAGCCGCTAATCCAACGCTCAGCGTGCCAAACTCGAACAGGCCTCCGCGGCGCCAAGCAACCACTTTGCCGAGCCAGATTCCGAGCACATAGGAAAGCGCCGCCGCGGAGAGAAAAAGCAGCAGTGTGCGGGGCGCACGGTCCAGCAGGATCCCAGAAACGTTTTCTTGATAAAGGAACGACTGCCCGAAGTCCAGCTGGAGGGATCCCTTGATCCAGGTCAGATACTGTTGAAGCAGGGGCTGATCGAGCCCAAGTTGACGCTGCATGACGGCTCTGGCTCCCGTGCCTGCGAAGCCACCCGCGATAGAGGCAAAGTCTCCCGGAAGGGAGTGAATGAGCGCGAACAGCAGGAACTGGAATGCGAGAAGCGCGATGACGCCTCTTATGATCCGGCGCACGATGAAGCTGTACAAATAGCGTCTCCTATTGCTGTCGCGAGAGACCGGTCTCGGCCAACAAGTCCCCGTGCACGATGGTCAAGAGGATTTGGGATTGCTAGCTAGACATTACAGTTACGGAGCTTTGGCGGAAACGGTTCATATTACCCCCCGTGCCGGACGCTCCGGGAATTAGCCTATGCTGAGATCAATCCCGCGTTTTGGGGAACATCTTACGGAAGCGGAGCGGCAGCTAGAGGAAGATTCCATGCATCTATCCATGAGCCAGAAAATCGAGGTCGTATCCGTTCTTTGGCGAATGTCACGGCCAACACATCTGCTGTTGATTGCATTTGTGTATGCGTTGGGCGCCACCATGGCCGTTGCACAAGGCGAGGCATTTGACGCCGAATTGCTTCTATTTGGGTTGTTGGTGCTTATGCTGATGAGCGTAAGCGTGCACTATGCCAATGAGTATGCGGACTACGAGACCGATGCCATCACTCAACGGACCCTGTTCTCCGGCGGCAGCGGAGCGTTGCCTGGTTCATCGCTGCCAAGACACCTGGCGCTGCGTGCGGCGTGGGTCGGGCTGTTAACGGGTTCAGTGTTGGCACTCATTGGATGGTCGCTCGGTTCACTCAATATCACCGCTCTTTTCGTGCTGGCGATCGGTACGTTTCTAGGCTGGATGTACTCGCTGCCGCCCTTGGCCATGGCTTGGAAGGGCTGGGGGGAGTTGGACAATGCTGTTGCGGGTGGGATGGCGCTTCCCTTATTCGGTTTTGCGGTTCTTGCAGGCCCCATTGATTTCCCGGTTGCAGCTGCCTGTGCTCCGTTCGTAGCGCTAGTGTTCCTAAATCTCCTCGCTACAACCTGGCCCGATCGAAAGGCGGACGCCTCGGTTGGCAAGCGAATGCTAGCAACGCGCTGGTTGCCCTTGCGGCTCAGGCGAGTCTATTGGGCGGTAGCCGCCCTGTTCTTCTTGATGTTTCCCTTACTGGTTGGGTGGAGCCTACCACCCCGGGTTGCGTGGAGCGGCTACCTCGTCGCGCCGCTGGTTATTCTGGGCGGACTGTTTTATACGCGGGTGCGGACTCCATTTCCCTCCGTAGCGGCCATGGTGGTCATGGCGATCGTGCAGTTTGTGGCGTGGCTTTCTCTGGTCTCAGTGTGAGGACATCGCGATATTAATAGCGGGCCTTTGAGGCCCGCCAGGTTTGTCTCATACTTCAGGCACGACTACTCGCGATCAGAATCGTCTTCGAAGAAGTCCTTGTAAACTTCCAGCCGCCGTTCCTCCTCGGGGTCGGGTTCGTAAGGCCTATCTTCGCCACTCAGGATGCGGGGCAGTTCCTCTAGTATCCCCGAGCGATACAGAACAAAGAAAAGAACTGCTAGGCTAAGGCCCACAAAGGCGATTATCAAGCTTCCTCCTACTATTTTCATTATATCGTAGCGGGTCTAGGAACGCGCCAGAAGCCTCGACATTCATTGCGAGGCTTCTGGTGGAGAGAGGAGAGGGTGGGGGAAGTCTTGGTACCTTAGACTTCTTGGCGGCTTCACTTCTTACAAAGTATCTTCCCACCAGGCGAATTGAGAGAGTGTACATTCTCGGGTATGATCGATTTGACGCACTTCGCCCGAGGAACGATGATTACCTTTGACCAGACGCTGGATTCCGTCGAGCGGATACTCGAGCAGTTGAAATCGGTTGCGGAACTCGAGAGCATGATCGATCACGTTAAGGACAATCTCGACGATTTTTCTGACATGCTCGAATATGCGCATCAGCGGGAGTTCAAGAGTACTGAGGAGGCGCTCGAATACATTGACAAGATCTTGCTGCTTCGCTTGCAAGGGATTATTGATGCTCTGGAGTCGGGCACTACAGATCCGATGCGCCAGCTGACTACCGCTACGGAACACACACAGCGTCTGCTTGCCAATCTTGAGCTAGTCACTGGCGAATCGGCGGATAAATTCACCCCCTGACTTACGGATAAAAAGAGAGTCAACTTGGATTACACACTTGTCGTCGCTGCCGCTGGCGAAGGATTGAGACTGCAGGAGATATCGCCTGAGATCGCGAAGCCACTTACGCTCATAGCTGGACGGCCGATTCTGGGCTGGGCATTGGCCACGCTGGAGGATACTCCGCCGGATCGAGCGGTGATCGTTGCGACCTCCGAATCCCTGCCCGCAGCTCAAGAGCTAGCTGCACTGGAGCTCCCGGAAACCGATATCATCGGCGTAGTGCAGCCCGCCCCAGTGGGAACTCTGGATGCGCTTCGAAGCGGCCTCTCGGCTCTGGCTGATGACGCAAAGGGCTCGATCGTTGCTTTCCTGCATGGCGACAACATTCCCCCAAGGGATCTGATCGGGCAGGGTACTGCAGCCCTGCATGAGCGTGGCGCCACATTCTTCTCCCGTCGTACTCGCAATCCTGGCACAAGTGCGAAGCTGGTGCGTGAGAGCGGCGGCCGGCCGGTAGCATTGACCGAAGCCGAACCCTGGGCAGCAGAATCCGAAGTCGAAATCATCGGCGGCTTGTTCCTCTATGGACCGTGGATCTGGGAACGATTCGGTAGCGATCAACCCGCGCGCGAAGGCGAAACGGAGATCAATTCCTTCAACGATGAACTGTTGCGCGCAGGGTTGGCAAATGTCGTAAGCGTCGGAGGAACCTGGCTGCACATCAACACCCCCTCAGACTTCCAGGAGGCTGAGTCCGTTCTCCTGGCGGATCGGTAGATCCATCAGCACCCCAGAAGCGCAGCAGAAACCTCAAACAAGATCATCAATGGGCGATTGCAGGAGACCAAAGGCTAGGAACATGCCAACGCGCACCCGAGGTGGCAGATGAGGAGCGCCAAAACGTGCCTATGGTCGGGCTAATATGTTGTATGCATTTTGCCGACGATTGAAACCGCTACTCAAACCATGTAATATGAAGTAGTTAAATCAATGCTCGGCTTAGGGTGAGGGTAAGCCGTGGCGTCGGGTGATGCCATGTACTCTCATCGAAAAACATAAACCCGACTCAACCGAGGTCGGGTTTTATTGTTTCGTGAGGAATGACATCTTCTAAGCGGTTCGCTGCCGGATCATAGGTTTCCGAAAAACGCCCCAAATGGAATATTACACTGAAAAAGTTTCACGGAATCATTAGTTAGCCGGTATAGAGAGTCGAATGAGAATACGTGAGCTCAATCCTTCCGACACTCCTTGGGTGGAATCGGTCGTGACAGAGCAATTCGGCTCTCCGAGTGTCGTCTCCCGGGGAGTGCTTCACGATGCGCGAGAGTTAGGTGGCTTGGTTGCCGAAGTCAATTCGAAGCCAGTAGGCCTCCTTCAATACCACTGGGATAATGATCAATGTGAGATTGTAGTTCTGATTAGCGAAATCCGGCGCGAAGGAATTGGCCGAGCGCTTCTCAAAGCTGCGCAGGCGAAGGCGCGTCAAGCCGGATGCGACAGGCTGTGGTTGATCACGACGAACAACAACCGAGTTGCCCTCGAGTTCTATCAGGCAATTGGATGGAATCTGGTCGCAATCCATCGGGGCGCAGTGCGAGAAGCACGGAAGCTAAAGCCTGAGATTCCTGAGGTCGATGAGGACGGTATTGCAATCGAAGACGAGATTGAATTCGAGCTAAGAATCAATAGCGGCTAAAAACTCGCTGGAGAGCTGGTAAGTTCGCCAGGATCTCCGACGGGCCGGGGATTCAGAGGCCGAAACAAGAGATGATCGAGATGAGGGTGCTTAGAAAAGCAAGTAAGGGACCTATCCCCGGCCAGTCACTTGTGCCTGACGCCCCAGCACAGGCAGCTCGCAGCCGTTAGCTGGCCCTCTGGCCAAGATAGTCCCTTATCCCTTGACGAGTCGTGAGGGAGGAGAGTGATGTCCATGATATCAGAGGAAGGATCGAGCAGTCTTGCAGCTGTGCCTCAAACATGGAGTGATGTTTGGGTCAAGGCGCTGACACAGCCCTCAGTTGCCACATATCAGGATTTTGTAAGCCGGCCTGAAGTCAGCTCTCGCCGCGCCTACATCTGGGTATTCCTGGGCTCCGTTGTCGCTTCCGGGTTGACGTTACTGGGGATCTTATTGTTCGGGAGCTTGGCTGCGCTAGGTGCAGAAGAAGCATTGGATCTCGCTGGTGGTTTCCTTATCGTGATCCTCGCTTTCGTCTGCCTGGCTCCACTCGGTGGGCTCTTTGCAATCCTAGGTCTCGTAATCATTGCGGCGATAAGTCAAGCGATTGCGCGCTCTTTGGGAGGGAGTGGGACTTACTCTGAGCTTTCTTACGCCTTCGGGGCATATCTCGCCCCGCTCGGGATCGTCAGCAGCGTCCTAAGCATGATTCCGATCATAAACCTGCTGACTATCCCGCTCGCTATCTATGGGGTGTTTCTGAACATCTTGGCGATTAAATCCGTCCACCGCTTCGGATGGGGAAAGGCACTGGCCTCCAGTGTTGTGATTTTCGCCTTGTTTTTGATATTGGTGGCAGTGGGAGTCATCGTCGTTCTCGCGCTGCTCGGTCCGGCAATCGGCGATGTCTTTTCCAACATCGTCGAAGATATTTGAGCAACGGTACCCTGACCGCCGAAGGTTGAGGGCCAGCTAGCAACTCGCCATAACGGACCGGGAATGCAGCGGCCCAAGCCAGTGGTGATCCGTTTGCGGAATACAAAGAGGCGCGCGATGAAGCGTCCCCCCGGCCGCTCCCTGGCCTGACTGCCAGGACAGGCAGCTCGCAGCCGATAGCCCGCTGCGGGCTTAAAGGCGTGGGGCAGATTACGGATCGATTAAAGGAAGCAAAGGAGCCAACCCACCAAGGAGGAGGCTGCAATGGGTGATCTGAGGCCTGAACTCTGGGATATGAGCGTAAACGCGACCGGCCACCTTATGGTGAGTGATGTCGATGCAGTAGAACTAGCCGCTGAATACGGCACCCCGGTGTATGTGGTCCACGAGAAACGGATCCGAGATAACTTCCGCCGCTTTCTCGACGCATTTGAGTCTAGATACCCTAACGTTGAGGTCTACTATTCATACAAGACAAATTGCATTCCGGGAGTTCTGGAGGTCCTTCATGAAGTTGGAGCAAAGGCCGAAGTCATATCCGGCTATGAGCTCTGGCTGGCTCAGAGGCTCGGCGTGCCGCCAGATTCGATTATTCTCAACGGCCCAAATAAGACCGCGGAAGAGCTGACCAGTGCCGTTAGGAGTGGCATTCGGCTCATCAATATAGACTCTCTTGATGAAATTGGGAGGGTCGACAAGATCTGCTCCGATCTGGGATTGAGGGCCAACATTGGTATTCGGATCTGCCCAGGAGTCACCCCGAAGGGAATGAGTGTACTAACAGCAACAGGTTCCCGAGCTTCACACTTTGGAGTCGACCTGAAGTCGGGAGAAGCCTTCGAGGCATTCAGGAAGGCCTCGGCATCGCGCAATCTGAATCTCATCGGAATGCACTGTCATATTGGTTCGGGCGCGAAGGACCCCAATGCATACGCGGACGCCGCAAGAAAGATGCTCAAGTTGGCAGGGGAAGTGAAAGACAATCTAGGGAAGGACCTGCAGTACCTCGATATGGGGGGAGGTTTTGGCACTCCCGGCCATCATGATTTCGGCACTCTTGAAACATTCATGCATCTGGGTATGAATCGTATGCCTCAGGCTCCAAATCCGGCGAGTTGCCCGGGCGTAGAAACATTCGCAGAGTTGATTACGCAAGCCATTCACGACAGCTGCAGCCGATATGGCATTAATGAGCCAGCCCTGATTCTCGAGCCTGGTCGGTATGTCACCGGCGACTCTCAAGCGCTGCTGCTCGAAGTCGGGACGATAAAGAACAGA
>JBHIBY010000061.1:0-14430 GCA_046759305.1 Anaerolineales bacterium | reverse complement strand
ACCTTCAAAAGGTTGGGTGCCTCTCCGGCTCAATGAGCTGTGGGAGTACCGAGAACTCCTCTATTTCTTGGTCTGGCGGGACATCAAGGTCCGTTACAAGCAGACGGTACTCGGGGCTTCATGGGCAATCATCCAGCCCTTTTTCACGATGGTGGTCTTCAGCATTTTCTTCGGGCGGCTGGCCAAGATCCCATCAGATGGGGTCCCCTATCCGATCTTTGCCTACTGTGCGCTGCTCCCCTGGCAGCTCTTTTCCCATGCCCTGACCCAATCTGGAAACAGTCTCGTCGCAAATCAGAACTTGATTACAAAGGTTTACTTTCCCCGCTTGGTGATCCCTCTGGCAGGAGTCTTGGGGGGTCTCGTGGATTTCACCATAGCCTTTCTCGTCCTCCTGGCAATGATGGCCTACTACGGGATTGTCCCGAGCGTAGCAGTGGTTACGCTTCCCCTTTTTCTGTTGCTCGGCCTTGCAGCTGCCCTGGGGATAGGACTCTGGCTATCAGTTCTAAACGTGAAGTACCGCGACGTCCGCTACACGATTCCCTTCTTGACCCAGTTCTGGCTTTTTGTCACTCCCATTGCCTATCCGAGCAGTTTGGTCCCGGTGAGGTGGCATGTGATCTACGGTCTGAACCCGATGGCTGGCGTAGTGGAGGGCTTCCGGTGGGCGCTCCTCGGGACGGCCAATGCCCCGGGCCCCATGGTAGCCGTCTCCGTCGCCGTTGTCGTTGCACTACTGGTAGGGGGCCTCTACTACTTCCGGCACATGGAAAAAACATTCGCCGATGTGGTGTAGGGTCTCGGGACAATGCTTTCTAATCTACTGTCACAGTCTCTTACCACGCGGAGGTATTAGGTTTCTTAGCGAGCTGGGCGGGGCCGGCAGGAAGCAAGACTTTGGGGAATTAAGATGATGGGAGGAATGCTGATAAGTGCGAATCGATGGCTGGGCTTCATCTTGGCTACTTTGGTTCCGCAAGGATTGAGGCACGCCTTTGTATCTCAGGTGGCAGAGCGAGATCCGGGGGACTTACTTCAAGCCCTTGGGCCACACCTGAATCGCGAGCCCAACCTCGATAACATGCCGTTCGACCTCCGCGTTCATGGACCCTTGCAGTTTGAGCACCTTGCTGGGTTGTTCGCAAGTACGTCTTTAGACCATGCCGTAATCTCTATGACGATTCGACAGGCTGCGTATCTTTTCGGGTTGGTCCGTGAAATGAAGGCGAAAAAGGTGATTGAGATCGGTCGCTATAAGGGCGGGTCGACCTTGCTGATCGCCGCCGCAATGGGCGGGGAAGGGGAGTTTTGGTCAATCGACATTGGGGACAAGGAGGCCCGACTCCACGACGGTAGTCTTTCCCGACCTTTCGACGCACAGATCGGCGACACCTTTGCGGGGCTGGGCTTGCAGGTGAATCTGCTTGTCGGCGACTCGCGGACGTTGGAGGTAGACACCGAAGAGGTCGATCTGGTGTTCATTGATGGCGATCACAGCTATGAGGGCGTCAAGAACGATTTTGAGCGATTCGGGAAACGGGTGCAGATCGGTGGAGCGGTGCTTTTCGATGATGCCTTCGATGAGGGACTCTTCAAGACACACTCGGACACGGTGGGCCGAGTCGTTCAAGAGATCCTGAATGAGCGGGAGTTTAGGCTGATAAAGGCCGTCAACCGATTGGCTCACCTGGAGCGGCTCAGGTAGCCTCTTGGATTCATTATGCTTTGGGATATTGGTTCGAGGATGAGTGACGTCGCGATACAGGTCGATGGGCTGGGCAAGCGGTATCGCATTGGTCGACGCGAGAGCTACCAGACTCTTCGCGACAGCCTTGCCGATTTCATTTCTACACCCTTTCGCCGAATAACGTCCAGTGCTGACTCTCTCTTTAGTTCTGAGTCCGATTACATTTGGGCGCTGCGAGACGTCTCCCTCGAAATCAAAAGGGGAGAGGTGGTGGGAATCATTGGACGGAATGGGGCAGGTAAGAGCACTCTGCTTAAAGTGTTGTCCCGCATTACTGAACCGACGGAGGGACACGCGGAGATCCGCGGCCGAGTTGGGTCGCTCTTAGAGGTGGGTACGGGATTTCACCCTGAACTGACTGGGCGTGAGAACATCTATCTAAACGGCGCCATCCTGGGAATGAAGAAGGCTGAGATCGACCGCAAGTTTGATGAGATCATGACATTTGCGGAAATTGAAAAGTTCTTGGACACTCCGGTGAAGCGATACTCCAGCGGAATGTATGTCCGTCTGGCCTTTGCGGTTGCCGCGCACTTGGAGCCCGAAATTCTTGTTGTCGATGAAGTGCTTGCTGTAGGTGATGCTGGCTTTCAAGAAAAGTGCCTTGGTAGGATGTCAGAGGTGTCCGGGCAGGGAAGGACGGTCCTTTTCGTCAGCCATAATATGGATGCCATTTTGAAACTCTGTAATAGGGTGATTTGGGTAAATAAGGGAGTTGTAATGCTGGACGATATACCCGAAGAGGTGGTTCGTAACTACCTTAAGGCGGTCAAGAAAAGACAGATATCTACTGCCAATGTGCTGTCTCTTGATGGCCATCCCGGCCGCCGGAAGGTGTTTGACGGCATTATTCGTTTAACACACTGCAAGGTGCTGGGGGTTACTACTGACGAGACCGGTGTGATTTGCTCGGGGGGCGAGTGCAGGATCATTTTGTGTTACGAGACGAAATCGTCATTGAGCGGAAATCGAGTAAATTTCATTGTATCTTTTCGTGGAGAAAATTCTAAACGCCTTGCGTCGTGCTGGAGCCAGCTTGCTTCACGCGGGATAGACGATCTGGGTAACGTTGGCGAAGTCGAATGCCGAATCCCGCGTCTCCCGCTTATGCCCGGTCAGTATGTTTTGGATATCGGCTGCCAGGTTGGGCCAGGGTGGTCGGACATGATCTATGAGGCAGCAACGCTAGAAGTAGTGAGCGGCCATTTTTACCCGTCCGGTCGGCTTCCGGCAGGCGAGATGGGTGAATGTCTCATGGATTACGAGTGGTCAAAGCGGTAAACTCAGCGTGGGCTTTTTCCGTTATTCGTCTGTTAAGATCGTTAGCTGCTCTGCAGAGGACCACCGGAGACTTTAGATTCGGGATGTCATGCTAAACAATAAATCTGACGAGCTTCGTGCCAAAATTCTGAAGTGGGCTGGGGAAATCAGAAGCTGGCGTATACCCTGGCACACAGGAATCTATCCAGGGGAAATGGCGGCTTTTCTTGGTCTCTGTGATCTATGTGGGATCCGATCGATAATTGAATCAGGTCGAGGAGATCACGCCTATTCAACACGAATACTTGGCAAATTCGCCGACCAAACGGATGTGAAGATTACTTCGATCGACTTTAGTCCGGTTGAGGGGAATACGTTTCAGGAACCTTTGAGGCAATATTGCAATCTGCAGTGCATAGTCGGGAATGCGTTTGATGTATTACCTGATGTGGCTCGTGAGGTTCAGGGACCGATTGCCTTGCTTCTTGATGGACCGAAACTCGAACCAGCCAACCGATTATCCCTGGTAGCAAGCTACATGTTTGATATACATGTCGTTGCCCACCACAACTGCCCGCTGGAAGCACCGTGGGGGAAAGAATTCAGTCAGATATTTCCATGCGCCTTTCATTACGAAGTGTTAGGTTTGGCACAGATTCCTGAATGGCAGGAATTTAAGCAGTGGGAGAACGGATGCGTAAATGACTACGAGATGTATGATGAGGTCCATAGGGTTCGAGGTCGTTCCCTCGGATACTCGTCACTAGCAATGGGCGTGCTGTCGGATAACAAGCTGTCCAAGAGACGCTTCCTCGAACTTCGAATAGACCCTCTGCGGTATCATCCGTGGTGGTTGTGGCTAAAATGGTCTCTTCGAGGAGGAAAATCAAGCAGGTAGGGCGATAAATTCTTTCGGCCGGTCGTCATTGTATGGCAGTTCCAGTAGTACCTACGGGGTGGTAGGGGTGTTCGGGACATGAGGCAGCCGGTAGAATGAGCGTTCGGTGGACTAGTCCAATCTCGGCATCATGAGATTTGACGGGCTCAACTGTGCCCGGTTGGCGATGACGATAAACCCAAGGTTCGGGACGTGGAAGCCGCTCAGATTATTCCTCAAATGGGGGCTGGCGAACAGACTGTGAAAGCCGGGCGGGTTGCTCGTCCATCGGCTGTTTCGATGGAGACAGACGGTTCTCGACGGAAGCTGGTCATCATTGCTCCAGGCATTCCCCACGAGTCGAGAGGAGCCAGCACTGTTCTGTTCTACCATTACATTGCCGGATTGAAAGGGCGGGGTTTTCGGGTCCTGAATGCCCTCCTGCTTCAGCCGGACAATTCGACGGAGGAGGGATACGCCGAATACGAACGGAAAATGAGTGACGGCGAGACATTCACGGTTGTTCCGTGTCGCGCGGACAATTTTGTGGTGTCGAAACGGTTCAGCCTCCAGCTTGACGCGTCGGCCGCCGCAGAAGCGTTAGCGCGCATTGAAGAGTTTCAACCGAATGCGGTGGTGTGCTTCGATCTGATCAGTGCCTGGATTGGATCGCACATCCGAGCGGGCGCAAAGATCGTTTGGCTCGGGGATCTGAGGTTTCAAACCGAATGGTACCATATGTGGTATGGAATGAAAGAATCCCGGAGAAATATTCCTAACCTGCCCTTCGCTTTGGTCCGGTGCACACTGTGGAGGCGCATCTATCGGAACGTGCTCCGGAGGATGGATTCAGTGATCGTTTCGGCCAAGATTTCGCAGGACCACCTGCATCGCATGGGGATTGAGCCCAAATATTTGCCGTATCCCTGGCCTGACGCTGCGGCAGGCGCGAATGCGGCTGCCATTGAACGTCCCGCGATGCCGACCTTCTTGTTCCTGGGAACTCTAACAGGTCTCGGCTCTCGTTCGGCGTTCCACTTCATGCTGAACGGGGTGTATCCTGAAGCGCTGCGAATCTGGGGCCAGAACGGATTTCGAGTCCTGATCGCCGGCGCGCGCGCATTACCCAATTGGGTTCAACGCGAGTTAGAAGATCGTCCGGAGTTTTCCTATCTCGGATTTGTGGAGGATATCGTGAGCGTGATGCGGACGTGTTATGCGGTGCTCGTACCGATCGACGTGCCAGTGGGGAATCGAAGCCGAATCCTCACGGCAATGTCGGCGGGGGTACCGGTCATCGCGCATGAAAATGCGGCCTTAGGGAATCCAGACCTCGTTGATGGGACAACCTGTTATCTCGCTAGAGACGGCCGGAGCTTTGTTGAGCGGATGCGAAAGGCGGTGGAGCGGCCAGAGGAAGCTGCCATGATCGTGAAACAGGCTCGAGCCTGCTACGAAGCCCGCTTTGCGCCCGCAGCCGCGACCCGGATGTTGGTTGCAGAGATCGAACGTGTCATGGAAGCGCGGCGGAAGGGGTAGAGACCAATGATTGCAATGGCAAATCATGATCTCCCCCTCGGACACCTGAACGGCTGCCAGCTTTGTGGAACAGGTGATCTAGACCTGGTGCTCGACCTGGGCCACCATCCCCCGTGCGACTCGCTATTGAGAGCAGATCAGTTATGCGAGCCGGAAAGGACTTACCCATTGAGGTTCGTTCGCTGCGGGCAATGTGGATTGGCGCAGATCGATTACGTTGTGGCCCCGGAAGTCTTGTTTCATTCTAACTATCCTTACAGAAGCGGAATCACGGCGACCCTGGTAAAGCATCTTGAGGGTACTGCCCAGACGGTGATCGAGAAGTTCAGGGTCGAGCGAGGGTCGCTTGTGATCGATATAGGGTCGAACGACGGCACGGCACTACAAGCATTCAAGGCGAGAGGGATGCGAGTCCTGGGAATCGAACCGACCAACGTGGCCAAACTCGCCATCGACAACGGCATTCCCACGATTCAGGAGTTTTTCTCGGAGTCCCTGGCTCGGCAGATCCATGGTGCCCACGGTCCGGCGGCGGTGGTGTTGGCGACGAATATGTTTGCGCATGTCCAAAAGCTTGGCGATATGGTCCGAGGGGTAACCGTCCTTCTCGAACACGAGGGAGTATTTATCACCGAATCTCACTACCTCCTGGATTTGATTCAGACCGTTCAGTACGACTCAATCTATCATGAGCATCTCAAGTATTACTCGGTGAGGCCATTACAGACCCTGTTGAGCTGCTATAAGTTTACCCTGGTCGATGTCGAACGGATTTCGAGTTATGGCGGTTCGATTAGAGTATATGCGATGAAGGGCGCGGACCGTAGCGTATCGCGGCGCGTGGACCAACTCGTCGCGGACGAGGAGCGGGCGGGACTGTACGGTGGCGATGTCTATGTGGCTTTTCGAGAACGGGTCGTTCGATCAAAGGTGGAGTTGCAGGCCCTGTTACTGCATATCAGGCGTCGGGATCATCGGGTTGTTGGTATTGCCTGTCCGGGTCGGTCGAGCACGCTGCTGAATTACTGCAACATTGACCGGGACCTCATGCTCTACATCGCCGAGCAGGCGACATCCCTCAAGGTTGGGTTGTTTCTTCCCGGCAAGCACATTCCCATCATCGATGAAAAGATGATGTTCGGGGAAAGCCCAGAGTACGGAGTGATGCTGTCCTGGCACTACGCTGGTCCGATCATGGCGACGCTCCGGAAGAAGGGTCTGGCGGCAAAGTTTATACTGCCACTGCCCGACGTCCGCGTCATAGAAGAGTGATGAGGCAGCCGGTCCGCTTGGCAATCATTGGCCTCGGTTTCGGGGCGAAAGTTCATCTGCCGGCGTTTTTATCGATTCCTGGCGTGCGGGTTGTCGGCGTTGCGGACTCAGGCTTGGGGGCAGCGAAGCGTGTCGCGGCGACCGTTGAAGATGGTGTGATGGCGTGGCATGACTGGAAGGAGGCTATCGAAGCGTCGGAGGTGGACGCCATTAGCGTGGTCACGCCGCCTCCAGGACAGGCCGAAATTGTGTGTGCGGCGCTGGCGACCGGGAAACACGTGCTATGTGAAAAGCCCTTCGGCATGAATGGCGAACAGGCGGCGGAAATGTGGGAAAACGCACAGGCCACTGATCGCGTCAACGCCGTCGATTTCCAGTTTAGGATGGAACCGGGCCTCACCAAAATGAAGCAACTGATCGACTCAGGCCAGGTCGGTGAAGTGCGCCGAATCAAAGTAAAATGGTTGACAAGGGGTGGCGCGGACCCCGCGGTTTTGTGGTCGTGGCGACACGATACCCATCTTGGCGGTGGCGTACTTAATGGCTTCGTGAGTCATGTCATCGATTACTTAGAGTGGATGTGTGGAATTCGCATCAGTTGCGTATCCGGTCGGTGCGAGATTCTTGTAGGCGAGCGAAGAGATGCTGGGGGGAGAAAACACAAGGTTACGGCCGAGGATAGCTGTGAGTTGGTGTGCTATTTGGCGAACGGGGCAGTTGCGAACGTGACCGTATCCAATTGTTGCACGTCGGCACACGAAAGGCACCAAATTGATGTTGAAGGTTTAGGGGGCAGACTATCTTTCATCCATAAGGCGCCGTTTGCACGCGACAGCGCGAAGCTTTTTTTCGGAAGAGATTCGCCAAGTCTTCGTCCAGTGTCTCTGGAAGCTCTGCCAGGGCCCGAGTGTCCCGACACAAGGCTTCAGCCGTTTCGCCAGATAGCTGCGCGATTCGTCGAAGCAGCCTCCGGCTCACAAGTGCGTGATCTTCCGGACTTTGCTTGCGGTCTGCGTGTTCAGAGGATCTTGGACGCGGCTCGGGAGTCGCTTCGAAGCGGATGCGTTGTGTGGGTTGTCGAGGAGGGATCGGCGTGTCGCTAGTTTCGCAAACAAGTAGATCCGGTAGGCTTTCGCGAAAAGGTAGAAATGTGACATGTCGGTGATGGTGATCGCGGAGGTCGGGTCGGTGCATGACGGGAGCTTTGGCAACGCGCAACGCCTCATTGACGTCGCTGCGGAGTGTGGCGCCGATGCGGTCAAGTTTCAGACGCACATCGCCCAGGCCGAGACCATACGCGATGCCCCGTGTTCCCCATACTTCACAGAAGAACCGCGTTTTGAATACTTCGAACGCACCGCCTTTCACTTGCAACAATGGGAGCAACTCAACGTCCACTGCGAAAAGCGAAAGGTGGAGTTTCTTTCTTCCCCGTTCTCGGTGGAAGCAGTCGAACTCCTTGAGAAGCTCGGTGTGAAGAGGTACAAGGTTCCGTCGGGCGAGGTGACCAATTTACCGTATCTCGAATTTGTTGCGCAGACTGGCAAACCGGTCCTGCTCTCCTCAGGCATGAGCAGTTGGGCAGAGCTGGACGCTGCAGTGAATACCATTCTGCGCCATCACAACCAGCTCACCATTCTCCAGTGCACGTCGGAGTATCCATGCCCATACGAGCAGGTGGGTTTAAACGTCATGTTAGAGATCAAAGAGCGCTACAGTCTCCCTGTTGGCCTATCGGATCATACAAGGACAAACTATGCTGCCTATGCCGCGGTTGTACTAGGCGCATCTGTGATCGAGAAACACTTCACGCTCAGCCGCCGCCTCTACGGTACTGACGCAAAGCACTCCCTTGAGCCGAGTGAATTCGTCGACCTTGTTGGCGGCATTCGTGCTATTGAGACCGTGCTGAGAAACCCGGTGGAAAAAGATGAAATCAGCCGTTTCAGGGTGATGAAGGATGTCTTCGAGAAATCCCTTGTAACGATCGTGGACATCCCTGCTGGCGCGGTCATTGCCCGCGAGATGATCGGGATCAAGAAACCGGGAACAGGAATTCCACCGGTAAGATTAAACGAGGTTATTGGAAAGAGAACGACGCGACGGATATCGGCCGACAGCGTCTTAATGGCTGCCGATATCGATTGGGACCAAAACTGATGCGCAGAGTTTGTGTCGTCATCGGGTCCCGGGCGAACTACAGCAGCATCAAGTCGGCCTTAAGGGCCATTCGAGCCCACCCAGATTTGGAACTGCAGGTAGTGGTTGGCGCATCGGCTGTCCTCGATCGTTACGGTTCCCTGGTGGACCTGATCAAAAAAGACGGGTTCTCCCCTTCGGCCAGCGTCTATATGCTCATTGAGGGCGAGACGCCAACAACCATGGCTAAATCGACAGGGCTCGGGTTACTGGAGCTACCTACGGTTTTCGATGACCTGCAACCTGATGTGGTTCTCACGGTCGGCGATCGGTTTGAGAGCATGGCCACAACACTGGCCGCAGCATATATGAACATCCCCCTTGCCCACACCATGGGAGGCGAGCTGAGTGGCACCATCGATGAAAGCATCCGACACGCGGTGACAAAGTTCGCCCATATCCACTTTCCCGCGTGTTCAGAGGCGCGTGACCGGATCATCAAGATGGGCGAGCGCCCGGAGGACGTGTACCTCGTGGGGTGCCCCCGCATAGATCTGGTGAGTGAGGTGATGGAATCCGACGGCCATGGCCTGGGACCGGATCTGTTCGCCGAGGGAGTGGGGGGCAGTTTTGACCTGAGCGAGCCCTTTATCCTCGTATCCCAGCATTCGGTGACAACAGAGTACGGCGACGGTGAGCGTCAGATCTCTGAAACCCTCTCGGCAGTTGAGTCAGTTGATCTACCAGCCATCATCTTTTGGCCGAATGCCGATGCCGGGTCGGACGACATTGCTCGAGGGATTCGGAAGTTTCGGGAACATCATGATGACTCCCGACTCCACTTCTTTAAGAACCTCCCCACAGAGGACTACGTCCGCGTGTTGATGCAAGCTTCCTGTCTCGTCGGGAACTCTAGCAGTGCAATTCGGGAAGGGGCGTTCATCGGGACACCGGCCGTAAATATCGGCTCTCGGCAGGACATGCGTCAGCGGGGGAAAAATGTAAAGGACGTACCTCATGACCGCAAGGCCATTGCAGACGCTATCAGGGAACAAGCTCGGCATGGGCCCTACCCTTCAGAAGCAATCTACGGAGATGGACATGCTGGGGAGCGGATCGCAGAAATCCTGGCTCACTGTCGGATTAACCGCCAAAAACGGATGACGTACTGAGGCATGAATATCCTGGGTGTGATTCCTGCGAGGGGTGGTTCGCGTTCCATTCCCCGTAAGAACATAGCCTTGGTGGCAGGACGCCCCCTCCTGCAGTACACCTGTGAAGCGGCCCTTCGAAGCAAGCGCCTCACTCGTACGATTTTGTCCACCGACGACGAAGAGATCGGCAGCGTTGGCCGGGCATGCGGCATCGAGGTCCCGTTTCTCCGGCCAGATTTTCTTGCCCAAGACGAGACGCCGATGGTGGAAGTCCTCCACCATGCGGTCTCGTGGCTTGCAAATCACAATGGCTTTCGAGCGGACTTAATCGTGCTCCTCCAGCCCACGTCGCCGCTTCGCTGTGCAGAACATATCGATGCCGCCGTCGATCTCATTCTCTCCACGAACGCCGATACTGTCGTCTCGGTGGTCGAGGTCCCACATCGGTTCAGTGTGGTCTCACAGATGTGCAAGGATGCCAATGGGAACTTGAGCCCCTTTATTGAAGGACCAATGTTGTTGCGCCGACAAGACAAACCACGGTTGTACGCTCGCAACGGTCCAGTAGTATTGGTCGTCCGCCGGCAAGTGATTGAAAGCGGTCGCTTGTATGGGGACACGGTACGGCCACTCGAGATGACCCCGACCGATTCGCTAGATATCGATGATGCCGATGACCTCGCCCTGGCTGAGTTTTGGGTAAACCGTGGCCGGGCCCCCAGGCAAGTATGAAACATAGAGGACTCAAGCGCCTTTCGAGCCGTGCCCGCGTGACCGCTTTGTTACAGCGGGCAGGACTGAAGGAACCCATCGGCGAGTTAGCGCGTTTTTTCAGTGATCCGGCCGAACGCGAACGGTGGCGTGTGATCCGCCAAGACTTTCATGCTTGCAAAGAGGAGTTCCGACGGATTACACACAACGCGCCCGCCGGCGACCCACGCAAGCTCGCATGGATAATCTCCACCTTGCCAACGGTGTGGGGCCTAAAAATGGAGGGATTATTGTCTTTGGCCCTTCGCCTAAACAATTATTTTCCAGTTGCGCTTCAGCTAAGCCACAATAGATGGGGCCAACGATATCTTAAACTGTTTGACATCAAGCAATTTGTGAACTTTCAAAAATTCTTTACCTCCCAGCCACCTAGGGATTCCGAGTCGGACATCCTCGAGTTTGTGCATGGTCGCCCGACTGTTACCGATCTGTTGGATCTGACCTATCGTAAGGTTGACATCGGCCGCGTGGCGTTATCAAACGTGTTAAACCGGCATAAGTTCGTCAAGTTCGATCTGGCACAACCTGACACCCTTGCTGAAGTCTACGTGGAACTGGTCCGAGCAGCACGCAATGTGTACGCAGCCGAGCAACTAGTGGCGCGGCACCGCCCTGTGATGGCCCTTTTACTCGAGAAAGGCCTCTCACCGATGGCCGAAATCTTCGGCGTGTGCGTGGCGCAAGGCATCCCCGTCGTTCAATATGTTGGTTCTCAGAGCATGAATCATTTCATCTTCAAACGTTTCACGCTCGAGAACCGCCAGCAGCATCCGTTCTCGCTGGACCCCCATACATGGGAATGGGTGAAAAATATGTCCTGGAGCCCGGCGCTAGCATCAAAATTGACGCAGGACTTTGAAGATGGTTACAAGAACGGTTCCTGGTTCAGTCGAAAGTTCCTCCATCGGAATAAACAGATCAAATCTGCCGAGACTGTGCGACAGCAATTAGGTCTGGACCCATCCAAGAAGACTGCGGTGATCTTCTCACATGTCTTGTGGGACGCCACTTTCTTCTACGGTAAGGGGCTATTCGACGATTATGAAACCTGGCTACTCGAAACGGTACGGGCCGCGTGTGAAAATCCCCGCTTGAATTGGATCGTGAAGTTACACCCCGACCTGATATCGAAGCTCATACACGAAGGGTATACAGGGGAGTTGCGCGACATTATTGCCATTCGCGGATCGTTAGGCGATTTACCGGGACACGTCAAGTTAGTACTGCCGGATACTGATATCAACACGTATTCATTTTTTAACGTTGCTGATTGTTGTCTAACGGTTCGCGGCACAATCGGTATCGAAATGGCCTGTTACGGGGTGCCCGTGCTTACAGCAGGGACGGGACGGTACTCAGGCATGGGTTTTACAGTTGATTCTGTATCGAAAGAAGAGTTTCTGCAACGCTTAGCACATATCGAGACCACGCCCTCCATGTCCCCGGAACAGATAGGACTTGCGCAACGTTTTGCGTATGCGCTGTTCAAGCTACGTCCGTGGCGCATGGAAAGTTTCGAGTGGGTGAAGATGCCAATTGAAAAAACTCGACATCCACTCAGCGATAACTTGGTACCGCGCGTCGATGATTTTGCGCAATTTGCGGAAGCGTCAGATGTCCGCGAGCTGGCAGAGTGGTTGGATTCGTCCAAGGTTGATTATTGTCACCCATGCTAGAGACAGACAAAAAGAGGTGCCCGCCATGGTTGCTGTTGCCCTTGCCGGTTTTTTGGGGGTAGGGGATCTGAAGGTCAGGGTGTACTGAAAATGTGCGGGATTGTGGGGATCGCCGGCGCCCATGAAACAGATTGGCTCTCTCAAATGAATGAGGCCGTACGCCATCGTGGGCCTGACGACGTTGGGGAGTATCGCGATCCGGAAGGACACGTTAGCCTCGCCATGCACCGACTGAGCATTTTAGATCTTTTCGGTGGACGCCAGCCGATGACCAACGAGGATGAAACCTTGTGCATCGTCCACAACGGGGAAATCTACAACTCCCCGGATCTCCGACGAGGCCTTGAGGCACGTGGCCACCACTTCGTGACCGCGAATTCCGATACAGAGGTCCTGCTCCACCTGTACGAGGAGAAACAGGAGCGCATGCTGGCTGATCTCAATGGTATGTTCGCCTTTGTTATCTACGATCGCTCCAGGAATCTGTTGTTCGGTGCCCGGGACAGGATTGGGATCAAACCCCTCTATTATGCCTGTCGGCCCCCTACGTTCGCATTCGCATCGGAACTGAAGTCTTTCCTGTCGCTCCCGTGGATGACCCGAGACATCAATTTAGAGAGCCTCTTTCACTATATGAGCCTGCGTTTCGTCCCTGGGATATCATCGATCTTTCGTGGTATCCATCGAGTACCTCCCGGCCATTGGTTCCGGTATGACCTTCGCACACACAATCTCGAAATCCGTCCGTACTGGCGACCCGACTTTCAGCGTCAGGAACGTCGGAGCCCCGCAGAATGGTGTGCCTTGATCCGGCACGAGCTGCAGAGTGCGGTAAAACGATGGGTCCTGAGCGATGTCCCTCTCGGTGTCTCGCTTTCGGGAGGGCTGGACTCTTCGGTAATCGTGGGCCTCCTAGGAGAAATCCAATACAACCCGATCCGGACATACTCCCTGGGTTTCTCGGGATCAGGGGAAGCGGAATGGAATGAGTTACCGCTCGCGCGCACGATAGCAGAGCATTGGAAAACAGACCATCATGAATTGGTGCTCGATCCCGACCAGCTCTTACGGGATCTGTTAAAGATGGTCTGGCATCTTGATGAACCGTACGGCGGCGGTTTGCCCTCTTGGTATGTTTTTCAGTTCATGCGGAAAAACGTCTCCGTGGGGCTCACCGGCACTGGTGGGGACGAGCTGTTCGGAGATTACGGGCGTTTCTCTCTCCTCGAGCAGCATGTTCCTCCTGGTGACGGAATAAGCTGTGGCAACGGCTTGGTAACTCCCCCCTCCCGCTGGAAGAGATTGTGGCAACCTGTTGCCTCGATATTCGGATGTCTTCCGGGCGGCTGGCTCGACTCACGCCGGAAGGGCGAACCATTGCAAGTCCGGAGGGATCCCTTCCGCCGGTACTATTTCGATAGCTATTACTATCTGCCGGACGAGACAAAGCGGCGTGCGATATTCGGCAAAGCGACGGAGGGAATCCCGGATACGTGTCACGTGTTACATGAATACTATCGCCTATCAGAAGCCGGCGTCCCTCGGGATGCCCTCACCTACGTGGCATTCCAAACACAACTGCCGGAAGAGTTCCTACTCATGACGGATAGGTTCTCAATGGCTCACTCGCTGGAGGCCCGCGTCCCGTTTCTTGACCACACACTCGTTGAGCTAATCTGTCAAATCCCGGCTGACACTCGGACACACCCGGAAGATCTGAAGTACCTCTTGAAACAGGCGGTGGGTGACTTGCTCCCCCCGCAAGTCGTGCGAGCCAGAAAACGAGGATTTGTAATCCCCACAGCGCTCTGGTTGCGGGACAAACTACGTCCCCTGACGGGGCGGCTGCTTGCTCCCGAGCGTCTCGCGAAGCAGGGGATCTTTCGACCGGATTTCTATACCCACTATGTCCGTCCTCACTTGGAGGGTCATGCGGATTATCACCCGCAGATTTGGACGGCCCTGATGTTTCAGTTGTGGCATGTTCTCTTT
>JBHIBY010000060.1:0-15077 GCA_046759305.1 Anaerolineales bacterium | reverse complement strand
GGAGACGCGGAAGACGCATCTCAGGAAGCATTCATGAAGGCTTACAAAGGGCTGAAAAAGTACGATCCACAGCGACCCTTTATGTCGTGGCTGCTGGCGATTACATACAACCAGTGTGTAGATCAGCTTCGGCGCCGACGTATCCAATGGGTTGGCCTCGAAGCGTTGTACGATCGATCCGATAAGCGATCACCGTCACCCGAGCTTGCAGCAGAAGCAAGCGGCGAAGCTGAGATTGTCCAAAAAGCCCTTTCGACCTTGAGTACGAAGGATCGGGCCGCGGTCGTTTTGCGTTATTGGTACGACTACTCGTACGACGAAATTGCGGAAACGCTCTCGCTGACAAACAGTGCGGTTAAAAGCCGGCTGCATCGGGCGAGGCGCGAATTGATGGGAGCTTGGGATTTAGAACAGCTGGTAATTGGGAAAGGTCAGAATGAAATCTCACCTGCTTGATTCGTGGCCTTTGGATGAAGGCGACATGAGCGAGGCCGACAGAGAGCGGCTGGAGCGAGAGCTTAAGCAGTCGCCGGAGCTACGGGAGCAGCTCGCGGGTTGGCAGGCGATCGAAGCTTCTATTCAGGCAGCACCGATGGCAAGCCCTGAGCCGGGTTTTACCCGCCGTTGGCAAGCGAGTCTGGCTGAGAGGCGCGAACGTCGGCACCAACGGCAGGTCAATTGGCTCCTTGGTGGATTGCTTACAGGTGCTTTTAGCGCTGCCATTCTGGTCAGCTTGGATTTCATTTCCTCGCCGGCTCGAATGGGAGCAGCTTGGATTGAGGCCGCAATCCGTATCGGCCAAATCTTGGAAGCTGGAGCGCGCTACCTGACCATCCTTGGAGATGGCTGGCCCGCACTCATTGGTGCACTGGCATTGAGCGCCGCAGTGGCATGGTTGAGCGTGCTGTGGGCAGCTGCAATGTATCGATATGCCTTTAATCAAATTCAGAATGGAGTAAGTTGATGAAAAAGTTAGTGATCGTTCCAGTTGTAGTGCTCGTCGCCGCCCTGGCATTGCCGGGTGCGGCCTACGCGGGCGAAGCCGAACAAGGTCAGGTCGTGTTCGGCGGCACATTCACCCTGGAGAGCGGAGATGAGCTGAATGGAGATCTGGTGATATTCGGCGGATCGGTCGAGCTCGAACCGGGCTCCGTGGTCGACGGTGATGTTCTCCTGTTTGGCGGTAACGCAGAGATCGACGGCGAGATCAACGGAAGTCTGGCGTTGCTCGGTGGGAACGCTGATCTTGGTTCAACCGCAGTCATCACGGGCGATGTGGCTGCCCTGGGAGGCAATGTCAATCGTGCGGAGGGCGCGGTGGTAGAAGGTGACCTTGTCTCTTCCGATGGGGTCTTCCTACCTTTCGTGTTCGAGCTGCCGAACCTACCGGAGCTAGGACGCCTGCCCGAGTTGGGCCGGGATTTCCGCATACGCCCCTTTGAGCAGAGCGGCTTCGGACCTTTCTTCTCGCCGGCCACAGACATACTTTGGTTCGTGCTTCGGACCCTGCTGGTTGCGGCGCTGGCGATCTTAGTGGTGCTCTTTTGGCCGGAGCCAGCAGAGCGAACGGGCAGGGCTGCGGTCTCGCAGCCGATCGTCTCGGGCGGACTTGGCTGTCTGACGTTTATCGTAATTCCGTTCCTGGTATTGCTGATGGCAATAACGATCATCGGCTTACCGCTAAGCTTCCTGACGGTAGTGGCAGTTGTGGTTGCCGTGGTGTTCGGTTGGATTGCCATCGGAGTTGAGGTCGGCCGCCGCATGGTGGAAGCCTTCGAATGGGAACTTCATCCCGCAGCTTCGGCAGGGATCGGCACATTGGCGGTCGGTTTTGTCGTCGGTGGGATCGGGCTCGTCCCGTGCATCGGCTGGTTGGCCCCGCTGCTGGTGGGCTCGGCTGGTCTGGGAGCGGTGATCTTGACTCGCTTCGGATCGCGCGAGTATGAACCTGCATCTGCAAGTGCTGAACTTCCACCGCCGGAGAGCAAGAAACCCCCGGCGAAGAAATCCACTCCCAAGAAGTAGTGAATTGCACACTACTTTGCAGACGGGGCCGGCCGAATAGGCCGTCCCCTTTTCACTTAGCAGGGTGAGGAAATGTACTCTATTCCCTCGGAAGCCTTAAAAATCCTGCTCAAAACGTGCAATTGGTAGCATCCTGCGCGGGGCTTCGATATAATCCCCCGGTCTAAGTCCCGGGGGGCATGTCCTTCGTTCATCTGCACGTCCATTCTGAATACTCACTTCTAGATGGATTGAGTCGCATTCCTTCGTTGGTGCGACGCGCCAAGGAATTGAACATGCCTGCGGTAGCGCTCACGGACCACGGGACCATGTTCGGTGCCGTGCATTTTTACAAGGCAGCCAAAAAGGAAGGCATCAAGCCTCTGATCGGGATGGAGGCCTACCTCGCCCCTCGCGGCATGCATGATCGCGAACATCAGAAAGACAGCCGCGCCGCACATCTACTGCTGCTAGCTGAAAATGCAGATGGCTATCGGAATCTACTAAAGATCGCCACCGCCGCGCAGCTCGAGGGTTTCTACTACCGCCCCCGGATTGATCAAGCGTTCCTGGCAGCCCATAGCGAAGGGATTATCGCAACCACCGGATGTCTATCCGGCGAAATTCCCCGCGCCTTGGCTCAGGGTCGTCAACAGTATGCAGAGGAGCGCCTTGACTGGTACTACCAGGTCTTCGGCAAGGACCGATTTTTCTTCGAGCTCCAAAGTCACGACGTTCCTGAATTGGAAGGCGTGAACCAGGCGCTGTTCGAGCTGGCACCGAAGTACGATGCGCGCTTTGTTGCGACGAACGACGTGCACTACGTTCGCCCGGAAGAAGCAGATCTACAGGACGTACTGCTCTGCATACAGACCGGATCGGTGCGGAGCGACCCAGATCGAATGCGCATGACCGATGATTCCTACTATCTGCGCTCGACTCAAGAAATGAAAGAGCTGTTTGGCGAGGTAGACGGAGCTATTGAGAATACGCTCTGGATCGCCGAGCGAGCGAGCGTCGATCTAGATTTTGAAGGCTATCGCCTCCCGCCGTTCGAAGTCCCGAAAGACCACACGGCTGAGAGCTACCTCAGAACCCTTTGCGAAGGTGGCCTTCAGCGCCGCTACGGTTCACACGCCAAGGACCAGGAGCTGAAAGAGCGACTGGACTACGAGCTTGGGGTGATCCACAAGATGGGGTTCGACGCATACTTCCTCATCGTGTGGGACTTGTGCAGGTTCGCGGCAGAACAAGGAATCTGGTACAACGCCCGCGGATCAGCTGCTGGATCGATCGTGGCTTATTGCCTGGATATCACGCTTGTTGATCCCATCGAGCATGGATTGATCTTCGAGAGATTCCTCAACCCGGGTCGTATATCGATGCCCGACATCGATATGGACTTTCAAGACGACCGACGTTCTGAACTTCTCGAATACACCGCCAGGAAATACGGCGAGGACAAGGTAGCCCAGATCATCACCTTTGGCACCCTGGGTGCCAGAGCCGCCATTCGCGATGTCGGCCGCGTGATGGACATCCCGTTGCCGGAGGTGGATCGGATCGCCAAAGTCGTTCCCAGTATCCCTGGAAAGCCGGTCACGATACCGGAAGCGCTTGAAACGGTTCCCAATCTTCAAGAAGCCTATCAGAGCAGCGAGTACGTCCGTGAGCTGATTGAAACGGCCGCCAAACTCGAGGGTGTTTCTCGAAACGCAGGCACGCACGCCGCGGGCGTGATCATCACCGATAAGCCCATCACTGAATACATACCTCTTCACAGGCCGACCAAGGGCAGCCAGGAAGACAGCCCCATCCGCGCCGTTACCCAGTTTGAAATGGGAGACCTGGAAGCGCTGGGCTTGCTTAAGATCGACTATCTGGGTCTCTCGACGCTGACCGTGATGGCGCGCGCATGCGAGCTCATCCGCAAGCGGCACGGGGTGAACATGGACATTCAGTCCATCCCGCTAGATGATCCTGCGACTTACGACCTGCTGGGAAGCGGAGACGTTTTAGGCGTGTTCCAGGTCGAAGGCGCGGGAATGCGTCGCTACTTGATGGAGATGAAGCCAAGAAACCTGGCCCATGTCACGGCTATGGTCGCCCTTTATCGCCCAGGACCCATGGAATTTATCCCAGCCTACATCCGACGTATGCACGGCCAAGAGGACGTGACCTATCGCCATCCTTCCCTGGAACCGATTCTGAAAGAGACCTATGGGATTACGGTCTATCAGGAACAAATCATGTACACCGCTATGAACCTGGCGGGCTATTCGGCTTCGGAAGCTGATAACTTGCGTAAGGCCGTCGCAAAGAAGAAGGCGAAAGCACTGCGTGAACAACGGGAGAAGTTTGTCCGGGGGGCGGTTGCCAACGAAATCCCGCAGCAGACAGCCAATACGATATTTGATGACTGGGAAGCATTCGCACGCTATGGATTCCCGAAGGGACACGCCGCGGACTACGCCGTAATTTGTGTGCAGACCGCATATCTCAAGGCTATGTATCCGCTCGAATATATGACGGCTTTGTTGTCCGTCTATATGGGCGTCACAGATCGTGTGGCGCTTTATATGGCCGAATGCAGGCGTATTCAGCTGGAAGTTCTTCCACCTAGCGTGAACAAGAGCGGGCTCGACTTTAAGATCGAGGATCAGGCGCAGGGCGAGGCGGTAATTCGCTACGGCCTCGGAGCAATTAAAAACGTCGGATACAGCGCGGTGGAAGTGATGGTCCAAACTCGGCCGGAAGCGGGTTTTGCTGATCTGGAAGATTTCGCTCGCCGAGTGGATTTGCGACAGGTCGGCAAGAGGGCAGTGGAGAGCCTGATCCGGGTCAGCGCCCTGGATGAATTGGGGCCGCGCTTGGATCTTCTAGAATCACTCGATCGCATCATGAGCTACTCGGCCTCACACTTCCGGGCAGCAGAAGTGGGACAGCTTTCGATTTTCGGTGAGTCGACGGGAGTGGCAGAGCATCTGGTGCTGAAGCCAGCTGCGGTGGAAGTTTCCAATCGCCGCCAGCTCGGCTGGGAAAAGGAGCTGCTGGGATCCTATGTGTCCGATCATCCGTTGGCGGAAATGATGGATGATCTTGCGAAGGTGGTGACTCACTACAGCGGTGAGATCAACGAAAGCATGGAAGGCGAGAAAGTAACCGTTGCGGGTGAGATCTGTGCCATCCGACCTTATCTCACTCGAGCCGGCAAGGAGATGGGGTTCCTCTCTCTGGAGGACCTGCAGGGCATGATCGAGTTGGTTGTTTTTCAACGTCTGTGGGAAACGATCTCCAGCGACGTGCAGCTCAACCAGATCGTAGTGGTGGAGGGGCGGGTCGATGGAAACCGCGGCGAGCCAAAGCTTTTGGTGGATTCGATCAATCATGGTCTCGCCAAGAGCTCGCGCTCCAAATCAGCCAAGGCAAACAAGCGGGAGCAGCAGGGCGCCCCGGAGAGAACTGCCAATCCCGACCCACCGAGAGCCGCATATCAGCCTGCAGATGAGGTCGCAATATTCGATGGGAGCGGTGAGAACGGGGAAGTCGAGTACCCGGACCACGAAAGGGAAGAGGTCGACCAAAGCTCGAACCCGGGTAAGGGGCACGGCGAGGGGCAAGCTTCAGCGGAGCCAGGTCCCAGCGTTCTGAAGGAGTCTGGGCCAGGAGAGGATCCCCCAGTTGTCCATGCGAAACCCCAACACGCTGAAGTCCCACCCGCACCTGTTCTGAGCGTATCCGTTGATGAACCTGAGCTCTCTCAGGAGACCCTTCCGGACTATATCGCCGTCTGGCAGGGTCCAGAACCCTCGCTGGTCACCATCATGCTCCGATCCTCCGGTGATCGCCCGCGCGACATCAGGCGCATGCGACGCATCCATGCATTGCTCGCCTCGTATCCAGGCAGCGACCGTTTTGCATTTACGGTCTACGAGGATGCGGGCAGATACGATCTAGCATTTCCGAATTCATCCACACGCTACACACCCGAATTGCACCGGCGACTCTTGCGGTTGGTCGGTGACAACAACGTGCGCGTGGCGCCACTCCACATCCACTGAGAGAATCGCTTAGAATCCCGCGCTAAGTACAATCCGAATCCGTACGCAGATTCCGGATTTTGGCGTAGACCCTACTTATAGAGGAGCAGCGAATCGTAATGCGAATTGGAGTACTGACTGGCGGCGGAGATGTACCGGGTCTGAACGCCTGCATCAAGGCCATTGTGAATCGAGTGCCCGAGGGAAATCACCAGGTCATCGGCATTCGGAGGGGGTGGGCAGGCCTGTTGAGATGGCAGGTTGGCGATGAAGCGGCCATGGCTGAATACATCGTTCCGCTGGACCGCAGGACGGTCCGAACCATCGACCGCACCGGGGGAACCTGGCTACACAGTTCACGCACCAATCCGACCAAAGTCGAAGTCGATGATGCTCCCGCGTTCTTGAAGGACAGGGTTCCGCAGGACGAGACCGCGGATCTCACGGATCATGTCATGGAGTTGATCGAGCACCTCAAGCTGGATGTTCTCATCCCGATCGGGGGCGACGACACGCTCTCCTTTGGCCTGCGTCTGCACCAGGAAGGTTTACCGATCGTGGCGATCCCGAAGACCATGGACAACGATGTGAGCGGCACGGACTACTGTATCGGTTTCTCAACTGCGGTGACGCGCAGCGTTCAGTCCATTCAGAACTTGCGGACCAACGCGGGGTCGCATGAGCGAATCGCGGTGGTTGAGCTGTTTGGCCGGTACAGTGGAGAGACCTCGTTGATCGCGGCTTATCTGGCGGGAGTGGACCGGGCCATTATCTCCGAAGTGCCGTTTGACCCGGTGAAGCTAGCCGGTTTCTTGGCGGCGGATAAGGCCGATAATCCCAGCAACTACGCCATGATGACCATTTCCGAGGGAGCGCAGCCAGAAGGCGGCGAAGCTATCCTGAGTGGGAGAGCGGACGCCTTCGGCCACAGAAAATTGGGAGGGATCGGCGCGGTGACAGGAGACCTGGTGCGAGAGCTGACCGCTCAGAATATTATTTACCAGCAGCTGGGTTACCTGATGCGCTCCGGCAGTCCCGACTCACTGGACCTGATGGTCGCCATGAATTATGCGGTCATGGCTGCGGATCTGGCGATGGCCGGGAAGTTCGGCCGTATGGTTGCGCTTCACCAGGGAATCTACACGGACGTTCCGCTGAATGAGACTACGGTGGGGGTCAAACGCGTGGATGTTGAGGCACTCTACGACGTGGACCAGTACCGTCCGAAGGTCCTGCAGGTGGACGGCCTTCCGATGTTTCTATCCTAAATCCAGTCCGGTTCCTCATAAGAGCCGAAGACCTCCCGCATCACATCGATGATTTCGCCGAGCGTGGCATAGGACCGCACCGCGTCCAGAATGTAGGGCATGGTGTTCTCTGTGCCCTGACAGGCGATGCGCAACTTATCCAGAGCATGGCCAACGGCGCCCGCATCGCGCGATTCGCGCATCTTTTCCAGTCGCGCGGTCTGGTGCTCATATCCTGCGGGGTTCATCTCTAGAATGGGGATCTCGTATCCGACCTCGTCGTTGAACGCATTCACGCCCACGACATAGCGTTCCTCAGTATCGATTTCCTGCTGATACAGAAACGCAGCGTCCGAGATCTCACGCTGGAAAAAGCCGGCATCGATAGCCGGCAGGACGCCGCCGAGTTCATCGATGCGCCGGAAGTAATCCCGCGCCTGAGTCTCCATGCGGTTGGTCACCGCTTCCAAGAAATAGGACCCCCCAAGGGGGTCGATGGAATTCGCAATGCCCGACTCTTCGGCCAGGATTTGTTGCGTGCGCAGCGCCACGGTCGCCGCATGGGCGGAGGGTAAAGCAAGCGCCTCGTCCATCGAATTGGTGTGGAGTGATTGCGTGCCGCCAAGAACCGCCGCCAGTGCTTGAATCGCCACCCGCACGATGTTGTTCTCAGGCTGCTGGGCGGTTAGGCTGACGCCGGCGGTCTGAGCATGAAATCGCATGAGCCAAGAGCGAGGGTTTTCTGCGTTGAAGGTCTCCCTCATCTCATGTGCCCAAATTCGGCGCGCGGCGCGGTACTTTGCTATCTCTTCGAAAAAACCATTGTGTGCGTTGAAGAAAAAGGAGAGGCGGGGAGCAAAGTCGTCAACGTCTAGCCCTCGATCAAGCGCCCAGCGAACGTATTCCATGCCATCGGCAAGCGTAAAAGCCAGCTCCTGTGCGGCGGTCGAGCCGGCCTCCCGGATGTGGTAGCCGGAAATCGAAATAGTGTTCCAGAGCGGCAGATTTTGCATGCCGTATTCAATGGTGTCCGTCACGAGGCGCATGGAGGGCTCGGGAGGGAAGATGTATTCCTTCTGAGCGATGTACTCCTTGAGGATGTCGTTCTGGAGCGTTCCCCGCAGCTGTTCTGCGCGCACTCCCTGTTTCTCGGCGGCTGCGATATACATGGCCCAGATCACCGGCGCGGGGGAATTGATGGTCATGCTGGTGGAGACCTTGTCAAGCGGAATGCCGCTCAGCAGAACTTCCATATCCTGGAGCGAAGAAACGGCCACACCGCACTTGCCGAATTCACCTTCCGCTTCCGGTGCATCGGTGTCATATCCCATAAGCGTGGCTAGATCGAAAGCAATGGAAAGCCCGGTCTGGCCTTGGTCCAACAGATAGCTAAATCGATCGTTGGTTTCTTCTGCCGTGCCAAACCCGGCGAACATGCGCATCGTCCAGGGGCGTCCGCGATACATGGTGGGGTGTACGCCGCGCGTGTACGGATACTGACCCGGCATGCCGAGGTCCTGGACATAGTCCATATCGGCGATATCGAGCGGCGTGTATAGGCGATCGACGGGCTCTGAAGAAGTCGTGATGAACCGTTCGCGCCGCTCCGGCATCGTGGCCATTGCCTGCTGAAGAGTGGTCTCTTCCCATTTCTCGAGCGCTTCGCGGATCGCTTCTAGCTCTTGCTCATCGAACATAAGTGTCGCTCCCTGGCTCGTGGGCGATTATAGCATTCGGGTCTGTGGGCTCTTCAACCCCTTCCCGCTCCCAGCAGCTGGGAGCAGTTACGAAGCAGACATTTTCCGACGCTTGGGTTGACTCGAACTCCATTTAACGCGACAATTCTTTCTACAGACCGTTGTTCTCTATAGAGAACGGCCTGCTCGGGATAATCTGACGATGTCTCCGATGGTGCCCGCCGTCGAACGGGCGATGCGCATTCTGAACGCGTTCAAGGACAGTCAGTTGGAATACGGCGTGTCCGAGCTCAGTCATGTTCTGAACATCAACAAGAGCACCGTGCATGGCATTGTCCGAACGCTTTCCGAGTACCGCATGCTGGAGCAGGATCCCCAAACACGCAAATATCGGCTTGGGCCTAGTTTGATCGAGCTAGGTGGCTTGGCCCAGACTCGCCGTGACGTCCGACAGGTCGCTCGTCCTTTTCTGTTGGACCTCGTCAAGCGAACCCAGGAGACGGTCCTGCTGGGCGTATTCGAAGACGATGGGATCACCATCATCGATAAAGTAGAGCCCGCTCGGGAGTTGAGGGTCGCCGCTGTCAGTGGCCAACGTTTGCATTACTCCGCTGGTTCGTTTGGCCGCGCATTTTTGGCTTCGATGCGAGAAGAGGACATCGATCGACTATTCACCGCTCACGCATTGCGGAAGTACACCGATGCATCTATCACCGACCCTTCCACCTATAAGGCAAGCCTCAAGAATGTGAGGCGACAAGGCTACGCGGTCGATGACTCCGAAGAGTACCTGGAGGGTGTGTGGGCAATCTCGGCACCGATACGCGACGCGGACAGAACACTTGCTGTTCTCACCGTGGCCGGATTCGCTGGCCGCATGGAGCAGGACGCGAAACGTAGCGCCATTGAAGCCACAACCCTTGCAGCACGGCAAATCTCCATTGGAATGGGCGCACCCTCAGAGAGGATCAAGCTAGAGTCAACTGAGGATTAATGAAGCAACTGATTAGTTTAATAGTCAACGGGCAAGTCCGGGAGGTATGGACCTCCGTTCACAAGACGCTGCTTGAAGTGCTGCGTGAGGACCTGAACCTAGCGGGTACAAAACATGGTTGTGAGCTCGGCGAGTGCGGCGCCTGCTCGGTCCTGATCGACGGCCGGCCGGTCCTCTCCTGTCTGGTGCTGCCCATCGAGGTTCAAGGAAGCGATATCCTCACCATTGAGGGCGTAGCCGACGATAGACACGCGCATCCCCTTCAGACCGCCTTTTCCGAACTCGGGGCAGCCCAATGCGGCTACTGCACGCCAGGCATGATTGTCACCTCCAAGGCGCTCCTGGATTCTGATCCTCGGCCCGACGAATCCATGATCCGCGAAGCATTGGCGGGCAATCTGTGCCGCTGCACGGGCTACAGCAAAATTGTTGAAGCCGTGGAAATGGCCTCTGAACGCATGCAACCCCAAGCCGAGAATCATGACCGTTCGAGACAATCTGGTGGCTGAGACGCAGGAGCACAACCTGGTCGGCAAGTCATGGACCAAGATCGACGCCATGAGCAAGGTGATCGGCGAGGCGCGCTACACAGATGACCTGCACCTGCCGCGCATGCTGTACTGCAAGATCCTGAGAAGCCCGCATCCTCACGCGCGCATCAAACGGCTCGACCTGGGACCGGCCCTGGAACGCTCCGGCGTCGTGGCAGCCATATCCGGAAACGATCTGCCAATCAAGTTTGGAATCTTGCCCGTGAGCCAAGACGAAGAAGCCCTCTGTATTGGCAAAGTGCGCATGATTGGCGACACGGTAGCGGCGGTAGCTGCATTGGACGAGGAGACAGCTGAGGCAGCGTTGGATGACATCTTGGTGGATTACGAACCGCTGCCAGCCCTGATGACGATTGAGGAGGCCATCTCCCAAGAAGAGATCCAAATTCACGAATATGCGCATCGAGGCAACGTTCACAAACTCGTTTCGTTGGAATTCGGCGACATCGAGGATGGATTCGCCATGGCGGACCATGTGCGCGAGGACATCTTCTACTACGAAGGCAATACCCATTTGCCGATTGAGCAGCATGCGGCCCTCGCGCAGTACGGCGCGGATAGCCGTCTCACGCTGTGGTCATCCACCCAGACCCCACACTATGTCCACCGCGCGCTGGCGAAGGTTCTCGAGTTACCCCACAGTCGCATTCACGTCATCGCCCCTCCAATCGGTGGAGGGTTTGGCGGAAAGAGCGACCCCTTTTCCCACGAGATCGTGGTGGCCAAACTAGCCATGATTACTGGTCGGCCGGTGAAAGTGACGCTGACCCGTGAAGAAGTTTTCTACACCCATCGCGGGCGGCACCCGGTGCTCATGTGGATTCGGACAGGAATGAAGAAGAATGGGGCGATAACCGCCATGCATTTCCGTTCGTTTCTGGATGGAGGAGCCTATGGCAGCTATGGCGTGGCAAGCACTTACTACACGGGTGCACTGCAAACGGTGACCTACCCCATACCGAACTACAAGTTCGAGGGCGTAAGGATTTTCACGAACAAACCTCCTTGCGGCCCGAAGCGCGGGCATGCTACCCCACAGCCGCGCTTTGCGGTCGAAATTCAGCTTGATAAATTCGCAGAGGACCTGGACCTGGATCCTGCCAAGATGCGGTTGCGGCATCTGGTTCCGGCATACAGCAAGACCGTCAACCACCTATCGATCACCACCATGGGCTTAGGTGAGTGCATTCAAAAGGTGGTCGCAGCCTCAGATTTTGGAACGCGACGAGGGAAGATGCCGCCAGGAAAAGGTCTGGGGTTGGCGTGCAGTTCCTACCTCACCGGCGCAGGCCTGCCTATCTATTGGAACAAGATGCCTCATTCCGGGGTTCAGATCAAAGTCGACCGCGGTGGAGGCGTTACCGTGTTCTGTGGAAGCACCGACATCGGGCAGGGCTCAGACTCTATGCTGGCGGCCATCGTCGCAGAAGAATTCGGTTTGAGCCTGGATCGCGTGGTCGTGGTTACTGCCGACACGGACCTCACGCCGGTCGACCTCGGAAGCTACTCCAGCCGTGTGACACTGATGACTGGCAACGCAGCAATCTCGGCAGCAGAGCCTTTGCGGAACATGATCCTCTCCGCAGTTGCTGAGCAACTGGATGTACCACCCGCAAGCCTTTTCATGGGGGAGAACCGCGTACTCTCGGTTGATGATCCATCCCAGGGGATGACCTTCGAAGAGGCTGCGCAACTGGCGGAGGCTACCTACGGCACTCTCGGATCTGTGGGTAGTTACACGCCTCCGAGGCGTGGAGGTCCGTACAAAGGTTCCGGGGTCGGGCCATCGCCGGCCTATAGCTACTCCGCTTGCGTGGCAGAGGTGACCTGTGACCTCGAGACGGGAGCATACACCGTTGACAAGCTTTGGTTGGCCCATGATATCGGCAAGGCTATCAATCCCACGCTGGTTATTGGACAGCTGGAAGGCAGTGTTTACATGGGTTTGGGAGAGGCGACGATGGAGGAGCAAGTCTTCCGGCGTGGCCTGCACAAGATTCCTTCCATGTTGGACTACAAGAGTCCAACCATTCTGGAAACTCCTGAGATCGAAAGCATCCTGGTTGAAACACACGATCCAGAGGGACCTTATGGCGCAAAGGAGGCCGGCCAGGGACCCCTGCTCCCGGTTGCTCCGTCTGTGGCCAATGCGATTCACGATGCCACCGGCGTGCGTGTGGATGAACTGCCGATATCGGCGGAGAAAGTGCTAAAAGGATTAAATGAGAAAGCGCGAGGAAGGCGAGCTAGAGTAGGCCCGACCCGGATTCCTGCGATCGAGTATCCGGAGCCTGAGCGCGTCGATCCGCCTGAGGAGTTCTTCGTCGAATGATTAGGTTGCCCACCTTCGATCGTCCAGCTCAAGCAACTGTTCGCCCAATGAATCGCTTGCCCGCTTGTAATTTCCCCACTTCGACAGTCCCGCCCAAGCAACTATTCGCCCAATGAATCGCTTGCCCACTTTTAATTTCCCCGCTTCGCCCAAGGAGCTCTATGTCGAATGATTAGATTGTCTGTCTGCGATCGCCTGGTCCCGCCCGAGGAGCTTTCTGTCAGATGATTCGGTTGCCGACCTTCGACTACTACGCCCCTTCGACGGTTGAGGAAGCCGTGGCTCTGAAAGCTGAGCACGGCTCTGAGGCAATGTATGTGGCGGGAGGCACCGACCTGTTTCCCAATATGAAGAGGCGTCAGTTCGAACCGAAGGTGCTGATTGGGCTGCGTGGAGTCCACGAACTGCGAGAGGTTTCCAACGGATCCGGACTAGCGATCGGGGCGGGGGTCACGCTTACAGATCTCGTGGATCACCCTGACGTCCGACGTGGTTATCCTTCTTTGGCGCATGCGGCCAGCCTGGTTTCCTCTCCATCCTTGCGCAACGCGGGCACCATTGGAGGGAACTTGTGCTTGGATACGCGCTGCAATTACTACAACCAGTCGCATGCCTGGCGCAAGGCACTGGGCTTCTGCATGAAGAAGGACGGCGACACCTGCTGGGTCGCACTCAGCAGTCAGAAGTGCCTTGCAGTCTCGTCTTCCGACTGTGCTCCAGTTGTGGTTGCACTCGGAGGGGAAGTGCGCCTGGTTGGTCCTCAAGGCGAGCGCACGATCCCGGCCGAGGAACTTTATCGAAATGACGGGTCCGAGTACTTAGATAAATCCCCGGATGAACTCGTGATCTCGATACACCTGCCTCCGCTTGATGGTTGGCGAACGAGCTATTGGAAACTGCGCCGGAGAGGGTCGATCGATTTTCCGATCCTGGGGGTAGCTGTTGCCGTACTAATCGACAAGGGCGGAACGTGTGCAAAGGCGCGGATCGTGCTGGGTGCAGTGTCCTCGCGACCGAAACTCGTTGCGGAAGCTGCCGATTTGCTCATTGGGAAACGAATCACTCCTGAACTGGTAGCGGAAGTGGCCGATGCTGCGGCTAAGCATGCTAAGCCACTCGATAACACCGATATGACCTTGAGCTACCGCAAGAAGATGGCCCGTGTCTACATCGCACGCGCTCTGTCTGAGGCCGCTGGATTAACAGAGGGAGTCTAGCGTGTGCACCAAATTCGAAACCTCCGGATTCGCCGGGAAATACCAGGGCCTAATGAGCGAAATCGACAGCCCCGAACCCTGGAGGGGGCGTATCACTTTGCCTAGCCACTCAATGGCGAGAGCCGGACTGTTGGGCAATAGCGCCTGAAGGATTTCAAACGGTGAGGCTGAAAATGAGAAGGAGAAAGACCTGATTATGAGAGCAGCAGTCTTGATCGAGCCAAACCGGCCCCTAGCAATCGAAGACGTTGCTACCCCTGAACCCGGACCGAATGAAGTGTTGGTCAAAGTGGCAGCCTGCGGCGTATGTCACAGCGACCTGCACTATATCGACCACGGAACTCCCACCTTCAAGAAGCCTCCGCTCATTCTTGGACATGAGGCCTCTGGGACCATCGCCGGTATGGGCGCTGAGGTCACCGAATGGAGCGAAGGGGATCGCGTCTTATTGTCCACCATCTTCGCCTGTGGGACTTGTACAGCTTGCCGCAACGGGCGGGACAATGTCTGCGAAAATCAGATCATGCTGGGCAACCACGTAGATGGCGCCTATGCAGAGTACGTATTGGCTCCGCGTCACAGCGTCTTCGCTCTTCCGGAAGAGATTCCCCTGGAAGAGGGGGCCATTATCGCCGACGCAACTACCACGCCATACCATGCGGTCGCCGTCCGGGGCCAGGTCAACCCCGGCGACAATGTGGTGGTTTACGGCTGCGGTGGAATCGGAGCCAACGTGGTACAGGTGGCCGCGATGCTCAGGGCGCGAGTGGTTGCAGTTGATATCTCGGATGAGAAATTGGAATGGGCTAAAAAACTAGGGGCTGCAGAAGCGATCGACCCATCCGGAGAGGAGCGCGTCGATAAGCTCGTTCGCAAGCTGACCGGCGGCGGGGCAGATGTGGCCTTCGAGTGCGTCGGTACTCCCGCGACTCAGGAACAGGCCTTCGCCTCCACGCGCAACGGCGGCCGGCTGGTCTTGGTGGGATACAGCCCGA